>NZ_JBMSED010000010.1:0-237043 GCF_049446195.1 Paracoccus sp. KR1-242 | reverse complement strand
TCGTCCACGCTTTGATAGGTCGGCACGATCTGCCCATAGAACTTCACCGTCGCCCCGGACGGATGCGTGAAGGTCAGATCCTCCGAAAACGCGGGAAAAGCCGCAAGACACAGCGCAGGGGCGAGAACTGGGAGGATTCTGGAGCTCATGGCGTTCCTCGTATCTTGGTCAGTGACCTTTCAGGACAAGCGTCTGGACCGGCAGCAGCAGGGCCTGGATCCGCAGGATCAGGGCGTGGACCAACCCGACCGTATCCACCGCATGCAGCGCAAAGCGATGGACCGTCCCAAGGCTGGGATCATCCAGCCGGTCGTGGTTGCTGGTATAGGCATTCGCGATGCAATTTGCCCCTTGCGGCAGTCCGTCGAGCGCGCCTTCGTAAAGCGGCTCCATGATGACGGTGATGCTGCCGCCCCCGGCCAGATTTTGCAGGTCAATCAGTTGGTCAGTGGGACGGATCTGCCCCCCGGCGATGACGTCCTGCACTTCGGTCACGACCATCGGGATGATCCGCCAGGGTTTCGCAAGACAGGCAACCTCTCCGATCATGCCAGGCTTGATGACCTGTGCCTCTATCTGGCCGAAACCGGCGGCAAGCCCGGTGACACTGCGTTCCGGGACCAGGATGCCAGCAGGCCGCAGCATGGGGTTCACCACATCGCCGGGCCGCAGCGAGAATTGCTGCACGATCCCGTCGCTGCCGGCGACGACCAGGGTCTTGTCAAGCTCAACCTGCGCTTCGGCCAACGCGGCTTCGGCGCTGGCGCGCTCGGCAGGAAGCTGGAATTCGATCTGAGCGCGCAGCGCATCCCGACTGGCGACCGCTGCGTCCACCATCCCTTGCTGGGTATCGACCTGAACCTGGGCCCGCTCTACGTCGCGCGCGGCGATCGTGGTGGCGTTCCGCTTGAGCAACTCATTGCGCGTGTCGTATTCGTCCTGGGCCTGTTGCAGCATCCCGCGGGCCTGAACGATCCGACCCTCGGCCTCCTTCGCCTGTGCTTCGGCCACGCGCAACTGAGCGTCTATTTCCGTGACGCGGCGGGTTGCGGTCTCGACCACGGCTTTTTGCAGCAGATCGTCAAGGCGGAACAGCGGCTGGCCCTTCTTCACCTTTTGGTTGATCTCGATGAAGGTTTCCGCGACGCGACCATTTCGCTCGGGCAGGATGGTGACGGTGCGGAAGACCGAGGTTGCCAATTTGCTGGAGGGGTGGAAATAGAAGATCGCGGTGATCAGGCTGATGGTCAGGATCAGGCACAGCACGATCCCCCAGCGCAGCTCATACCAGACCGAGAACAGCGTGATCTCGTATCCGATGCGTTTGCCTTGCCCATAGCGCCGGTAAAGATAGTCCGGCAGCACGGTTACGCTGGAACACAGAAGCAACTCCAGCATGGCTCAACTCTCGATCGTGGATGCGGGAACGGGATCAGGCTCGGGCGGCGGCGGGACCGGGCGTGCCTTGCGGCGTGCCATCAGGCCCAGCGATTCCGCCATCGAGCTTAGAGGGGTGGTGAAGTCCGGGATCGGGATCATCGCCAGCAGCAGCCCCGCGATCCAGAAGGCGTGGTTATGCGTGAACAGCGCAATCAGCGCCAGAACGGCCACGATTTCGAATTGCACCTTCTGGCCGCTATGCGCCATCTGTTCAGGCAGCGCATGAAGCTTGAGGTAGAACACCCCGACCCCGACCACGGCCGCAATCAGGAAGATTCCCACGCCGATCAGGAACCAGTCGGTCTGGCCGGGCAGAGTGATGAAGGGCGGAAGGTGGGCAACCGCCTCGGGATGCAGCAAGACGCCGTGATCCGGTCCAGAGGCCAAAATCGTCTCCATTCAATGCACTGCGATGGCCGAGCAGGTAGAGAAACCCGTTTTGGCCGGTCGTTCAGTCGATACCCATCCAGTCTAGCCGCGGACTGGGATGGCACGAATGTCGGCGATGTAAGTCACTGTTAGCGGGCTGGCCCTGCGCTACAGCCTGTGCAACCTGCTCGAATTCGCCTGATTGGGCCATTTCGGATCCAGACTGGCAAGCGCCCGCATCATCGACTCGGTCAGGTCGGGATGGAATTGGCGGAAGGCCACGTCCTGCGGCATCCGCGTCGCAAGGCCGGGTGCGATCTGGTCGGCCAGCGCAAGGCGCTGGCGGGCCTCGGCCAGTCGTCCCAAAGCCGACAACGCCGCGGCTGCGGCCAGTTGCACATGCGCAATGCCTGGCGCCTCGACCGCCCGGATTTCTTCAAGCGCCTGTTCGTGACGGCCATGGGCGAAGTGGTAAAGGAACAGGCCCATGCGGAATTGTCCGCTCAGCAGCGGGCTTCGGGCATAGGCTTCCTCCAGCAACGGAATGCCGGCGTCCCAGTTCTTGCGCGAAGCCAGACGAAAGCCCAGTTCAGCCATCAGTTCGGGGTCATTGGGGTTCAGCGCGCGGGCAGCCCCCAGGGTCTGCAGGCTGTCCACCTGCCGGCCCATGAACCATTCCGCTATGGCGCGGGCGTGATAGGCGCGGCTGGAGCTTGGGGCCAGGCGGATCGCCTTGCGCGCCAGATCCAGCGCACGTTCCAGCGGATCGGGACAATCGTCCCCAAGGTCATAGCTGAAACGGGCGGCGTTCGAATACAGCATCGACAGACAGGCATGAGCCGCGACGAAGCCGGGATCGGCATCAATCGTCGCTTCCAGATCACGGCGCAGCGGCTCGAAGCGCTTGGGGTCCAAGGACCGCCAGTAGTCGTGGAAGTCCAGCAGCTTCTGATAGCCTGCAAAGTGGCGTGGACCGCTGCCGGACGAATCCCTTGCCTGGCTGTCCATGATCCCGTCCCGCAGCGCAAGCACACTGGCGACCTGTCCCGCGACTTCTGCGCACAGGCTGACGACCTGCGATGGGTCGCAGCTGCCTTCTATCTCGCGCTGGAGCGTCTGCACCCAGATGAAGCGCCCGTCCTCGTTTCGCTTCATCAGGATCTCGGCAATCAGCGCGTGCTTCGAAATGGTGACGGTACCAGACAGCCGATAGTCGATTTCCAACCCTGCGGAAGTCTCTCTGCCACTGCCAGAACGGGCCGAGCGGTCGGAGGTGTCGAAGCCATAGACGAAAAGCTCAGTAAAGCGCGTCAGGGCAGAAATGACCTGACGGGTCAGCGTCCGCCCGATCTGTTGATGCGTTCCGCTGTCTCCCTCCTGCTCGAACGGTTCGACCAGAATCCGCGGGCCATATTCATGCAGGGGCTTCTGCCCGGGCGCCACGGGCTCCGGCGCGGGCGGCAGGGCCTGCGCCTGCTGTTGAAACACCGGCACATAGCTGCCTTTGGGGATCGTTATGATGACGTCCGAACCATCCCCGTGCTTCAGGTGATAATTGTCCAGCGCGCGCCGAAGTCGACCTGCCTCGATCCGCACGATCGAGTCCTGCATCGGGTCGAAATCCTCGCTACGGCCAAAGACCAGCGTGGCGATGCTGTAGGCCTTGATACGTTCGGCCCGCCCGGCCAGCGCCTCTTCGACGACGTGGCGCAGAAAGCGGCGATTGCGTTCAGAAGTCTCGAAGTCTGGGGAAGCCAGGATGCGGTCCAGGGCCGCCCGGATTTCCTGTTGCGAAACACGTCTGGCAGACAAAGTTCCCATTGCCTCCGCACAAGTACCTTGGCGTACCAAAGCGAAATTCCCTGCGAGTCGTCAGCAGCTTAGCTGCGAGTCACAGTAACGTAATCTTGATCCGCTGCACAATCGCCAAACTTTCTATCAATCTAACGATTCAATCGAGCTGAGCGAGTCTTGTGGCGGAAAGGCATCGCGATCATGCGCGCAGTCGACCTTGTCGTGGAGCTTTTCCCCGAGCGGACCGAAAGCGTCCGCCGCCTTTACCTGCAAGATGAACACTTTCGCGCCATTTGCGACGATTTCGCCCTTTCTGTAACCTCACTACGGCATTTCGAAGCTCGCCCCGACGCACATTCGCGCCCTGAGGTGGCGGACTATCATGCTGTTCTTCGCGAGCTGACCGAGGAGTTGCGCCGTTACATCGGTGCCAGCGACACACAGTGAACGCGCGCCAAACGCGATCGCGCGGGCTACCGTCACCCCGTTAACAGTAACCTACATGCGCAAGATGGAGCGGGGCGCACCCCAATCGGTAACATCCAGCCATCGGCAGCGGTCCAAGCGCTGTCGCTTGTCACGGGAGAGGCCGAGATGAACCAGCCGCAGGCGGTGCCCCAGACGGACCGGGTCGATCATTTCTTTTCATTCCCCGGCGCGCGCAACGACCGCTGGCGCGGGCTGCACGTCGCCGCCAGAGACTGGTCGCGCGGCAGCGGTAGCGCCGCGACCGTGAAAGGCCTTTTCGAAGGGCTGGTCGCGTATGAAGGTTTCTTCGCCTATCCGGGGCGGCAGCTTCTGGCGACCCTTCGACAGCGCATCGATTCCGGGCAGGCCGCGGGTGCGGCCGGGCTGGCACAGCGCATTTCCGAAGCGATCGTGACGCGGTCCTACAAGTCGGACGCGGGTGACTGGCAATCCGTCGAGACTCTGGCCGAAACGCCGCCGGACCTGAACACGCCCACGCTGGCAAGGGGGCAGGGGCACCGTCCCTATTTCGAGATGCTGGTGGTCGCGCCGGGCGCGGCGCGCCGGGGTGAAAGCGTGATCGAGCAGATCCGGCGCCTGCGCCGGGGCGAAGACGCTTTCATCTATGAACCCGTCCCGGTCGGCAGCTTCGAAGAGGCGATCTGCGCCGCGATCCTGAACCCCGCGCTGGCGGCGGTGACCATCTATGAAGGTTTCGACCATGAAAGCGCGGCCGATCTGCCGGTGCTGCGGGACTTCCTGGCCTCTGCGGGTCTGGACGCGGCAAGCATTGCCGGGGACGACTTGCCGCTGTCGCTGGCCGATGCGTTGAAGCGCGTCCGCCCCGAACTGGACATCTATCTACTGTCGGACCGTCACGTCGAACGGATCGCAGGTGATGTGCGCGCCGCCAATATCCGCCGCGTCCTTTACGCGGTAGAGGAATTGCTGGAGTTGCATCTTTGCGTGCTGGAGGGGGTGGCGGACCGTTATCGCACGCCCTTCTTCGACAACCTCAAGGCCTATGCGAGGCGGCCGATCAGCACCTTCCACGCACTGCCGATCGCGCGCGGAAAGTCGGTATTCAAGTCCGACTGGATCCGCGACATGGGCGAGTTCTATGGGCTGAACATTTTCCTCGCGGAATCCAGCGCCACGACTGGTGGGCTCGACAGCCTGCTGGAGCCGACAGGCAATATCAAGCTGGCGCAGGAGATGGCAGCACGGGCCTTCGGTGCGGATCACGTCTTCTTTGTGACGAATGGCACCAGCACCTCGAACAAGATGGTCCACCAGGCGCTGGTCGCGCCGGGTGACATCGTCTTGCTGGATCGCAACTGCCACAAGTCGCACCATTACGGCCTGGTTCTTGCGGGTGGGCAGCCGCTTTACATCGACGCTTTCCCGATGACCGAATATTCGATGTATGGCGCAGTGCCGCTGTCTAGCATCAAGAAGGCGCTGTTGGACCTGAAGGCCGAAGGTCGCCTTGACCGGGCCAAGATGGTCGACCTGACCAACTGCACCTTTGACGGCCACATCTACAACACCCGCCGCGTGATGGAGGAATGCCTGGCGATCAAGCCAGACCTGATCTTCCTGTGGGACGAGGCGTGGTTCGGCTTCGCACGTTGGTCGCCATTCCTGCGTCCGCGTACCGCCATGGGTGCCGCCGAGGCGATCGAGAAATGGATGAAGGATCCGGCCTCGGTTCAGGCCTACGAAACGCAGCAGAAGGAATTGGGCAAAAACCCCTCTGCCGCGAAACTTCTGGAAACCCGGCTGATCCCGGACCCGAGCCAGATCCGTCTGCGGGTGTATCAGACCAACTCAACCCACAAGTCGATGTCGGCACTGCGCCAGGGTTCGATGCTGCTGGTGCGCGATGTGGACTTCGGCCAGGTCGAAGCGCAGTTCCACGAAGCGGTCTTCACCCATGCCTCGACCAGCCCGAACCAGCAACTGATCGCCAGCCTCGACATTGCGCGCCGCCAGATGGAGCTGGAGGGCTATGGCCTTGTCGCGAACGCGATCGAGATCGCTTTGGATATTCGCAAGGAAGTGAATGCCCATCCGGTCATCTCGAAATACTTCCGTGTCCTTAGCGCAAGCGAGATGATCCCGGACGAGTATCGTCAGACCGGCTTCATTGATTTTCTGGAGCCGGGCACGGATTGGGAAGACCAGGTCCGTTCGATGCACGAGGACGAGTTCTGTCTTGATCCGACGCGGATGACACTGGTCTGCGGCACAGCGGGTTTCGATGGCACCCAGTTCAAGAAGCTGATGGCCGACGATTACGACATCCAGTTCAACAAAACCTCGCGCAACTCGGTCCTGCTGCAATCCAACATCAACAACACCCGCAGCGACGTGGCGAACCTGATCCGCGTCCTTCTGGAAATCAGCCGCAAGATCGAGGCCGATCTGGCCAAAGGTGGCGAGAACGGCCACGCGGCCTTCGCGGCGCGGATCAAGTCGCTGATGCAGGACGTTCCGGACCTGCCGAATTTCAGCCATTTCCATGATGCCTTCCGCTGGGATGCCGGCAAGACGACGCCCGAAGGGGACATGCGTTCGGCTTTCTACAGCGCCTATTACGCCGACGGCTGCGAATACCTGCCTCTGAACAGTCCCGAGGTCGACCAGCGGCTGAAGTCGGGCCCCGAGATGATCTCGGCCAACTTCGTGATCCCCTATCCTCCGGGCTTTCCGATCATGGTGCCGGGACAGGTCATCAGCCCTGAAACGATCGACTTCATGCGCAAGCTGGACGTCAAGGAAATCCACGGGTTCGAACGCGCCAAGGGCCTCAAGCTGATCCGCCCGGACCATGCCAAGAACCATATCCGCAAATAGCGCCCGACAGGAGGCAGGACCATGTTCAGCTACATCTTCGACACCCTCCGCGCCAATCCGCAGCTGGCGATCTTTCTGACGCTGGCCATCGGCTATTGGATCGGCGCCAAGCGCTTTGGCAGCTTCAGCCTTGGCGCTGTCACCGGCACGTTGCTGGCGGGGGTGATCATCGGCCAGATCGGCATCGACATCTCGGGGCAGGTGAAATCGATCTTCTTCATCATGTTCCTGTTCGCCGTCGGCTTCGGGGTCGGCCCGCAATTCGTGCGCGGGATCGCCACCGACGGGCTGCCGCAAGCGATGTTCGCCGTGGTCGTCTCTGTCCTGTGCCTGATCGTCGTCTGGATCGCGGCCAAGGTCGCGGGCTATGGCCCGGGGCTGGCCGGGGGCTTGCTGGCCGGGGCGCAGACGATCTCGGCCTCGATCGGGCTGGCGACAGATGCGATCAACACCTCTGGCCTGCCGGCCGATCAGGCAAAGGCGCAAACCGACCTGATCCCGGTCGCCTATGCCATCACCTACCTGTTCGGCACCATCGGCACGGGCTGGATCCTAGCCTTTCTTGGACCGAAGATGCTGGGGGTAAACATCGCCGAAGCCTGCGCCCGCTATGAGCGCGAGGTGCTGAAGGGCGGCTCGAAGGAGGCCAATCATCTCAGTGCATGGCATGCCCGCGAGCTGCGTGCCTATCGCGTCCGCGAGGGCGGTGTGGCCGTCGGCAAAACCACCCTTGCGGTCGAAGCATTGGCCAAGGGTGAGCGGCTGTTCATCGAACGCCTGCGCCGCGGCGGCGAATTGATCAGCCCTACCCCCCAGACCGTGCTGCAGGCTGGCGATCTCGTCGCCATCTCGGGGCGGCGCGAGGCGCTGGTGACGCTGTTCGAGGATGCCGACGAGGTCGACGACAAGGATCTGCTGGACATTCCGGTCGAGGCCGTCGACGTGCTTCTGACCAACAAGGCGCTCGACGGGCGCGAACTGATCGAGCTGGCGCGCGAGCCCTATACCCGCGGCGTCTACCTGAACTCGATCCGTCGCGGCTCGATGGCGGTGAACATCCCGATCCTGCCGGGGACCAAGTTGAACCGGGGCGACATCGTGCGGGTGGCCGGGGCGACCAGCCATGTCGAGGCCTTCATCAAGGCCACCGGCTTTCCCGATCGGCCGCAGACCGTCACCAACATGGTTCTGGTCGGGCTGTCGATCTTTATCGGCGGGTTGATCGGGGCCTATGTCCTGCCGATCGGCGGCATCCCGATCACGCTGTCCACCTCGGGCGGGGCGCTGATCGTCGGACTGATCGTCGGCTGGCTGCGCACCGTCAAGCCGCAGATCGGCAATATCCCGCAGCCGACCTTGTGGTTCATGAACTCGGTGGGGCTCAACGTCTTCATCGCGATTGTCGGCATCACGTCGGGGCCGACCTTTATCGCTGGGCTGAAAGAGGCGGGTTTTGGCCTGTTCTTCTGGGGCCTTTTTGCCACGGCCGTGCCCATGCTGATTGCGCCCTATATCGGGAAATACGTCTTCAAGTTCGATGACGCGATCAACCTGGGCTGCTGCGGAGGCGCGCGGACCTCGACCGCTTCGGTCGCCATGGTCGGAGAGGTCGCCCAAAGCGACGTGCCGATGCTGGGCTATACCGTGCCCTATGCAGTCAGCAACACTCTGCTGACGCTGTGGGGCCTGGTGATCGTGCTGCTGATCCTCTGACAAGGGGCGGGAGGCCCATGATGGAAGCGATCCGGTCATTCTTTGCCCATTCCCCGATCGCGGTATTGTTTGTCTGCGTCGCGATCGGCTTTGCCCTTGGGCGCGTCAAGATTGCGGGAATTCCACTGGGCGGTATCCCCGGGACATTGTTTGCCGCCATCGTTGTGGGTCAAGTCGGGGTCGAGGTCGATGACAACATCAAGACCATGGCCTTTGCGCTGTTCATCTATTCGCTGGGCTACGTTTCGGGGCCAAGTTTTTTCCAAAGCCTCGGCCGCAGCACACTGAACCTCGTCTACCTGTCGCTGGTGTCCAGCTTGCTGATTTTCCTGACAATCTGGGGGCTTGCGCAGATTTTCGGCTTGGACAAGGGCACCGCGGCGGGGCTGTTGGCGGGAGGGATCACAGAATCCGCCGCCGTCGGCACGGCCAGTGAGGCTTTGGGCAGCATGGCTCTGCCACCAGACCAGATCACGGCCATGCAGGCAAATATCGGTGTCGCATATGCCATCACCTATCTGTTCGGCTTCACACTTGTGGTATTTTTCGTCAGCCTGATCGCGCCCCGCTTGATGCGGATCGACCTGAAAACCGAGGCCGCACGCTATACCGCAGCGCTTGGCATCGGTGGCGATGACGATCTGGAGCCGGGACAGGAATCCGCCCTGCGCGGTGTCGTTGCCCGCGCCTATCAGGTCACGCGATCCGAGGCGGAAATCACTGTCGGCAGTTTCGAGAAAAGATTCGACGGCTTCGTCACGGTCCAGCGCATCATCCGACGTGGTCGCACCATTGAACCGGGCAAGGATCGCGCACTGGCCGTGGGCGACCGCGTCGCCCTGCTTGGGCGGTTGGACGAGGTGCTGGAGGCCGGGCCGTATCTGGGCTCCGAGACCAGCGATATGCGGGGCCTTGACCTCGTTGGCGAGACGCGGACGGTCGTGCTGACCAACAAGGATTTCATTGGTGAGACGATCATGGCCGTCCGCGCCCGGCTTGATCCGGAACAGCGTCGTGGCGTCCACGTCGTCAAGATCACCCGCGCGGGGCAGAACCTTGTTCCTCGACCCAAGATGCGACTTGAAGCCGGGGATACCGTCAGCCTTTATGGCATGCCTTCGGCCCTTGACGGGGCAGTACCCTTGATTGGCTACGGCGTCGATCAGGGCATTGCAGTCGACTACGTCTATCTGGGCCTTGGCATCATCGTCGGCATCCTGATTGGCATGATCACCGTGCCGGTCGCGGGCTCTCCAATTGCATTGCACACCGGGGGTGGGTGCCTCCTGTCGGGGCTGCTGTTTGGCTGGCTGCGCGCGCGCCATCCCCGCTTTGGAGGCTTGCCGGCCGCCACGGCTTTGCATCTGCGCGATTTTGGCCTGGCGATCTTCATCGCCTGCGTCGGCCTTGGTACGGGACCGCAGGCCTTGACCCTGCTGAAGCAGCAGGGCGTGCTACTGCCCGTCCTGGCGTTCATCGCGGTCATCGTGCCGATCGTACTGTCGCTGCTTTATGCCCGCTATGTCTTGAAAATGAACCCCGCCATCATCTGTGGAGCGCTAGCGGGCTGTTTCACCTGCACAGCGGGGCTGAACGCTGCCGTACAGGCCGCGGAGAACGAGACCCCGGTTCTTGGATATACAGTGCCCTACGCCATTTCGAACGTAACGCTGACGCTGCTTGGCCCCATTCTGGTCCTTACCGTCTGACGAGGCGCACATGACCCTGCTTTTCGGCAAGATACGATCGACCCCGCTGCTTTGGCTGCTGGTCTTTGTGCCTATCGTGCTGGCTGTTGAGCTGGCCCGCCCCGAGGCGCATACGCTGCTCTTCCTGCTGTCGGTCGCGGCCATCGTGCCATTGGCCGCAATGCTGAGCCTTGCCACCGAATCCGTTGCAGAAAAGACCGGGGACGCGGCGGGCGGCCTGATCAACGCGACGCTGGGCAATCTGACCGAGCTGGTCATCGCGCTGACCGCGCTGGCCGCGGGGCAATATGCGCTGGTCAAGGCCTCGATCGCGGGGGCCATCGTAACCAATGCGCTTTTCATGCTGGGCGCGTCCTTCCTGCTGGGCGGAATGGTCAAGCATGTGCAGGAGTTCAACCGTGTCGGGGCGCGGTTTCAGGCCAGCCTGCTTTTCATCGCGACGGTTGCGCTGCTTATCCCCTCGGCCATCGCGACTGCCGACAACGTCGACAGCCCCGAGGCGATCCAGACACTCAGCCTGATGCTGTCGCTGCTTTTGATTGCGGGTTACGTGCTGGGGCTGTGGTTCTCGCTGGGGACGCATCGCGAGGCATTTGCCAGCGCAGCTCCGGTTGAAGGCCATCATGAGTCGCTGCCAATCGGGGTGGCGCTGATCACGCTGGCGGTCGTGACCGTGCTTGTCGCGCTGGTCAGTCATGTCTTCGTCGCCTCGGTCGAGGTTGCTGGCGCGGCGCTTGGCCTGACCCCGGCCTTTGTCGGTTTCATCGTGGTGTCGCTTGTCGGTGGCGCGGCCGAGTTCGCCTCGGCCTTTTCGGCGGCACGCAAGGATCGGCTGGATCTGAGCGTCAGCATCGCGCTTGGCAGTTCGGTGCAGATAGCGCTGTTCGTCGGACCGCTGCTGGTACTTCTCAGCTACGCGATCGGACCAGTGCCGATGGGGCTGGATTTCTGGCCGGGCGCCATCGTGATGATGCTGATCGCGGCGATCGCTGCCGCACTGCTCACTGCGGGGGGACGCTCGACATGGTTCTTGGGCGTTTTGGTGCTGATGGTTTATACCATTTTCGGCCTGACGCTTTATGTTCTTCCTCCGGTGCAGTGATGGCGGCACGCGGGCAAAGCAGCGCAATGGCAAGGGCGCTGGACCCGGTTTCGCGCGCGACAGAAATCCTGTTCGGCCTGATCATGGTGCTGACCTTCACCGCCTCGCTGAACACGGCCGAGGCTGGTCATGCCGATGTCCGCCTGATGCTGATCGGGGCCTTGGGCTGCAATCTGGCCTGGGGCCTTATCGATGCGGCAATGTATCTGCTGTCCGCGCGCGCCGAAAAGGCGCTTGCCCTGCGAACGATTCATCGAGTCCGACAAGCCCAGACACCCGCCGAAGCGGATGACGAGATCGCGGCAACTCTTCCACCACTGGTTGCGCGCGCGCTGCGGCCCGGCGATCTGATCCACGTCCGTCAGCAACTCATGTCGCTGGATCCCCCCCGCATGCCGACAGGGCCTGCGGTCGCGGACCTGTTGGCGGCCGGCATGATCTTCCTGTTGGTCTTTGTCGCGACCCTGCCGGTGGTCGTTCCCTTCCTGCTGATCGGGGATGCGCGCCAGGCGCTTTGGCTGTCCCATGGTGTGGCCATCGCCTCGCTTTTCCTGGCCGGGCATTCGCTCGGCCGGTTGTGGGACAGGCCGTGGCGGGTTGGGCTGGCGATGGTCGCTGTCGGCATCGCGCTGGTCGGCATTGCTCTGGCGCTGGGGGGATAGGGATGCAGTTTCTGTCCGCCTATGTCCGGCTGATCAAGGCAATTCATGCTGCGTTCCTCAGCACGCAGGTGCAGGCGCTGATCCTGGTCTGCATCCTGATCGCGCTGGCCCAGGCCACGGTCTTCGCCAGGATTGAGGGCTGGCGCTTCCTGGACGCCTTCTACTTTTCGGTCGTTAGCATGGCGACTGTGGGTTACGGCGATTTCGCGCCCAAGACATCGCTGGGCAAGATTGCCGCAATGGCCTTTCTGCTGGTCGGGATCGGGGTCTTCGTCCTGACCGTTTCAACGATCGCCCAGACGATTTTGCGAGAACTTTCCCTTTCAGAGCGTCACCCCACGGGGACCAAGGAGCCGGATGATGCCGACTCTTTGTGATCCGGGCCAAAATGTGCCGCCAAACCCATATCAGAAGGAGACTGGACGATGCTGCAACGGGAATACTTCGAAAGCCTCTCGGATCTCAGCCCGTTCGAGATCAAGGATGAGTTGATCAAGCTGGCGCGGTCGGGCGCCGAAAGCTCGGCCCGCGCCTTTCTGAACGCGGGACGGGGCAACCCCAACTGGATCGCAACGCGCGCGCGCGAGGCGTTCTTCCTGCTGGGCCAGTTCGCCCTGACCGAGGCGCGGCGCAGCCATGACGACCCCGAGGCAGGCGTTGCCGGGATGCCCCCGCGCGATGGCTGCCACCTGCGTTTCCAGAAATGGGTCGGGAAACGTCTTCAGGAACAGGAACAGGGCTGGCTTGAAGAGGAAGGGCCGCCCCCTGCGCGGACCCTGCGCGACGCGGTCGCCTTTGCCATCGAGCGTTTCAGCTTTGACCCCGATGCCTTTGTCCATGAGCTGACCGACTCGATCATCGGCGACAATTATCCGGTGCCGGATCGCGCGCTGTATCACAACGAGATCGTCACCCACGAATATCTGATGTGGGCGATGTGCGTGGGCCACCGTCCCGATGTGAAGTTCGACCTGTATCCGGTCGAAGGCGGCACCGCGGCCATGTGCTATATCTTCAAGGCGCTGAAGAACCAGCGCCTGCTGAACGCGGGCGATACGATTGCACTGGGGACGCCGATCTTCACGCCCTATCTGGAGATGCCGGAGCTTGAGGATTACGGGCTGCACATCATCCGCGTCAGTGCAGAGCAGGAAGACAAGTTCCAGTTCACCGAAGAGGATTTCGAGGCCCTGGCCGACCCCGCCGTCAAGGCGCTGTTCCTGGTGAACCCCGGCAACCCTTCAGCGGTGGCAATGACGCCGGACACGATCCGGCGGCTGGTCAATTTCGTGAACACCCGGCGACCGGATCTGATGATCCTGACCGACGACGTCTATGGGACATTCGTGCCGGGATTTGAATCGATCCTCGGGCATCTGCCAAGGAACACCATCGGCGTCTATTCCTATTCCAAGTATTTCGGATGCACCGGTTGGCGGCTGGGGGTGATCGCGGTCGCGCAGGACAATATCTTCGACCAGAACATCAAGGATCACCCCGAGCCGATCCAGAAGGTGATCGAGAAACGCTACAAGGCGCTGACCCCGAAGCCGCGTGAGCTGAAATTCATCGACCGCATCGTCGCGGACAGCCGCGACGTGGCGCTGAACCATACGGCGGGTCTGTCCTTGCCCCAACAGGTGATGATGACGCTTTTTGGGCTGGTCGAGCTGATGGACAAGGACAAGATCTATCAGAAGGCGTGTATCGACATCTGCACCCGGCGTTTCAACAACCTGGTCGAGGGGATGGGGGTCGAGACGAACACCGGCGCCTATTACGACCACTACTACGGCATTATCGATCTGGAGTTCTGGATCCGGAAATACGTGGGCGAAGAGGTCGTCACTTGGGTCAAGGAAAACATACACCCGCTCGACATCCCGTTCCGTCTGGCCGAGCAGCACGGGATCGTCCTGCTGAACGGTTCGGGTTTTGCTGCTCCGAACTGGTCGGCGCGCGTGTCCTTTGCCAACCTCGATGATGCTGCCTACACCCAGATCGGGCGCGCCGTGCGCTCGATTGCCCGGGGTTATGTTCAGGCATGGCAAGCCTCCAAAGGAGAAGACATTACCGGGTGAAACGCGACCCCGCAAAGCCTCGCCCCGGGTGCCGGGGCGGGAAGATATCTCTGTGACGACGCGGCTGAACTCTGTAAGATGGCAACAGAAATTGCGTCGTTTCCTCGCCTGTCCGGGAAGGAGCGTCGGGCATGACATACTCGCATGAATCCCTGCATCTTTGGTCGTCGCGGCGGTTTCGCGCGGTCGCTTTGGGTGGTCTTGCCGCCGGGTTGTTCGTCGGGGCGCCGCCCGGTGCCGCATTGGCGCAAGGGGGTGGTATTCCCTGCGGGACGCCCCATGTCGTTGCCAGCGGTGATACGCTGAGCAAGTTGGCCGAAAGCGCCTATGGCGATCCGTCCCTTTATCAAACGATTGCCGATGCGAACGAGGCTTCGCTTGGCGGTGATCCCAGCCGTATCGCCGTCGGGATGAGCTTGGAAATTCCCTGCCTGGATGGCGGCGTGCAGGCTGGCACTGAGGGACAGAAGGCGGCGATGAAGGCCGCGGTCGCGGCCGAGGGCACCCTCAGCGCCGAGCAGCTTGATACGCTGTTCGGCCCGGTCGCCCTGTTTCCCGACAAGGTTCTGACGCCCGTCCTGGTGGCTGTGACGTTTCCACTGGATGTCGTCAAGGCCGCCCGCTTCGTTGATGAGAGTTCCGAGCTTTCCGACAAGGAGCGCGCGCAGAAGGCCGCCGCAGAGCCTTGGGACGACAGCGTGCGCGAACTTGCCGCCGGGTTCCCGGATATCGTCACCCGGATGAACGACAATATCGACTGGACCGAGCAGGCGGGCGAGGTGGTGGTCGCGCAGACCGACGACGTGCTGGCCTCGATCCAGCGGCTGCGTGCCAAGGCCCAGACCAACGGCTATCTCGTCGATAACGAGGCGCAGAAGGTCGAGACGGTCAACAACCGGATCGTCATTTCACCAGCCGTCCCGAATGTGGTGCAGGTGCCGACCTATGACAGCCAGGTGGTCTATACGACGCCGATCACCACTGCACCGACCTATCACTATGGGCATACCTATGGCGATGATTGGTATGGCTGGGATGATGCGCTGGTGACCGGGGGCATTATCCTGGGCGGGGCGGTCCTGCTGGACGAGATCTTCGATGATGACGACTGGAACGGCTGGGACGGAGACGACGAAATCGATTGGGATCGCGGCGATATCACCATCGATCGCGGCGACCGCAATATTGACCGCGGCGACCGCAATATCGATCGGGGGGACCGAACCGTGAATATCGACCGCGACCGGACGACAAATGGTGGCGGACGTATCAGCATCGGCGATAATGATCGTGCCCAGGTCAATCGCGGTGACCGCGCGGCGCGGGCGGACGGGGTGCGCGAGGCCGGGGCGAACCGGCCAGGTGCCGCAGGTCGGCCCGAGCGCAAGTCGATCTCCTCTCCCGCAGATCGAGAAGTCGCGCGCCAGAAGATCGAGACCCGCAAGGCCAAGGGTGCCGGACCCGCAAAGCTGGATACCACCCGCAAGGCCACCGCGCGCACACCATCCAAGGCGACCCGGCCATCGAACCAGCAGGCTCGGCCCAAGGCAGACCGGCCCTCGGCCGGAGCGCGCAGCGCGCCGCGCGCAAGCCAGAAGGTGTCACGACCCTCGGGGCAGCGCAGCCCGCAGGCGCGCTCGCCAAGCCGGTCGAACAACGCCTTCCGCAAGCCACCGGGCGGACCTCGGGCCTCGGTCTCAAGCAGCCGGGGCAAGTCCAGCATGGGTGGTCGCGGCGGCGGTCGCGGTGGCGGTGGTGGCGGCAGAGGGAGACGCTGACATGAACGGATATGCATCCATGCGCTGTGTGCTTGCGCTGCTGGCCTCGACCGGGGCGGCGGTTGCCGCGCCGCAGGCGTTCGACACACCCGATGCGGCGGTAGCGGCCCTGACCTCGGCGCTTGAGGCGAAGGACAAGGCCGCTGTGCTGGCCATCTTTGGTCCCGAGAACGAGGACGTCATCAGTTCCGGCGACCCAGCTGATGATCGCGAGATTTGGGGCGAGTTCCTGGACAATGTGCTGGAATTCAGCCGCATCGACACCCAGGATCCCGACCGCGCCGTCCTGCTGGCCGGGCGCGACCTGTGGCCTTTCCCGGCCGAGATCCGTCGCAGCGACGGCAAGTGGCATTTTGATGCCGATTCCGCCCGTGACGAGGTGCTGGCGCGACGCATCGGCCGCAACGAGCTGCAGGTGATCGAGATCATGAACCACGCGGGCGAGGTTCAGGCCACCTATCGCCGGACGGATCATGACGGCGACGGCGTCAAGGAGTTTGCGGCGACGATCCTGTCCAGCCCCGACCAACGCGACGGCCTGTACTGGCCAACCGAGCCCGGTGCCGATCCAAGCCCCTTTGACGAGACACTGGCCCGCGCCAGCTTCTCGGGCTTTAACGAGGACGGGCAGGACCATGATCCCGAGCCATTCGAGGGGTATTATTTCCGTATCCTTCAAGGTCAGGGTGCTGCAGCTCCGGGCGGGGCCTACAGCTATATGATCGCCGGCAACATGGTTGCCGGGCATGCGTTGGTCGCCTATCCGGCCGTCTATGGCGACACCGGGATCATGAGCTTCATGGTCGGCGAAGGCGGAATCGTCTACCAAGCCGATCTGGGAGAGGAGACGCTGACGCGTGCCGCTGCGATCGACCAGTTCGATCCCGGTCCAGACTGGACCCCCGTCAAGTGATGTCCCAAAAGACCGGCCCCCACCATCGGTGGGTCCGGTAAGCTTCTGCGAAAGTCGGCCCCCGGCTTTCGCAGATCGTCTGTGGTAACGGGCTCGCCGCGCCTGATCCTTGGGGTCAACAAGCGAAAGCCGACCATTTGACCCGGTGCTTGCTGCCTGCATCACGGCCAAGTCTTCCACCTTCGGCGGGCTTTCCGATCTTTGTGATGGATTCTATCATCCATGACCAAAATCGGACAGAAAGTTTGCAGGCTTCAGAATGAAACGCCCGACCATCAACGACCTTGCCACAGCCGCGGGCGTCAGTGTCGCGACCGTGGATCGCGTGCTGAACGGACGGTTGCGCGTGCGCGAGGAAACCGCGCGCAAGGTCTCGGAAGCGGCCGAGCGGATCGGCTATCACGCGGCCAATGTCATCCGGCAGCGCATCCTGGCGGATCAGCCAGAGTATCATGTGGGCATTGTCCTGCAGAAGGAACGGCATGCCTTTTATCAAAGCTTCGCGGCAAATCTGGCGCAGGCCGCGGCCGATGTGCATGACCGGCGAATCCGCGTTTCGGTCAGTTTCGCCCAGTCTGCGGAACCTGCAGAGGTTGCACATCTTCTCCAGCAGGCTGCGGGAAAGGTGCATGCGGTGGCGGCGACCGGTTTGGACCATCACGACGTGACCGATGCCGTTTCCCGCCTGCGTGGCCGGGGTGTTCCCACGTTCTCACTGCTGTCCGATTTCGCCCAGGGCGAGCGTGAGGGGTATTTCGGCACCAATAACATGAAGGTAGGGCGCACCGCCGCGTGGCTTTTGTCCAAGGTCGCGCCCCGTCCCGGCAAGATGGCGCTGTTCGTGGGCGGGCATCGATATCATGGTCACGCGCTGCGTGAGGCGGGCTTCCGGGCCTATATTCGGGAATATGCCCCGCAGTTCGAGGTGCTGGATGCTCTTGTCAACCTTGAGGCGAGGCAGTTGACGCAGGAAGCACTATTGGGCGTCATGGCGCGGCATCCCGATCTGGTCGGCGTCTATTGCGCTGGCGGCGGGATGGAGGGTGCAATCGCCGCACTGCGCGAGGTCGGCGCAGGAGAGCGCATTTCCTGCCTTGTCCACGAGATCACGCCCGAATCCCGGCAGGCTTTGCTGGAACGGCGGATTTCGGGCGTGTTCCAGACGCCGCTCAAGGAACTTTGCACTGAACTGATGGCGACGATCGTCCATACGATCGAGAATGGCATGGCAGAAAACCCCGGCCAGCGCTTCGTGGTCCCGACGCTGTGGACGCCCGAAAGCATCTGATGGAAATACATCATTGGATGATTAATATCTATCATGAATGATGGAAGCGGGGCGCTTGTCCCTGTTGACCGGAAGCATTCCCATGCACAAAGCTGCCCTTGGGTGGCGGGACTGAGGAGCGATGCCACTCCACAGAAGCCGGCTGGAGGGCTGGCTGCCGGACCGCATTCCGGTCGCCTGTAGCCTTCTGCGTAAAGGGCGAGCCGGGCGCCCGCTGGGGAGGAAAAGAATGAAGGCATTTCTGATGGCCAGCGCCCTTGGCTCGGCGCTGATGGCTTCCGCTGTTCATGCCGAGAATATCGGCGTGTCGATGGCGCTTTTTGACGACAACTTCCTGACTGTTCTGCGCAACGGCATGGTCGACTATGCCAAGACCAAGGACGGGGTGACGCTGCAGATCGAGGACGCGCAGAACGACGTCGGCAAGCAGCTGAACCAGATCCAGAACTTTGTCGCCTCGGGCGTTGATGCGATCATCGTGAACCCGGTCGATACTGATGCGACGGTGGCGATGTCGGATGCGGCGGCGGCGGCGGGTATCCCGCTGGTCTATGTCAACCGCCAGCCGGTGAACCTGGACTCGCTGCCAGACAAGCAGGCCTTCGTGGCCTCGGACGAGCGTGAATCGGGAACGCTTCAGACGCAGGAAATCTGTCGCTTGCTGAAGGCCGCAGGCAAGACCGAGGCCAAGGCCGTGGTGCTGATGGGCGAATTGTCGAACCAGGCCGCCCGCCAGCGCACCCAGGACATCAAGGACGTGATCGCCACGCCCGACTGTTCCTTCATTACCATCGCCGAAGAGCAGACGGCCAACTGGTCCCGGACGCAGGGCGCGGACCTGATGACCAACTGGATCACCGCCGGGTTGGAATTCGACGCCGTCATTTCGAACAACGATGAAATGGCGATCGGCGCGATCCAGGCGCTGAAAGGCGCGGGTCGCGACATGAAGGACGTGATCGTCGGCGGCATCGATGCGACGCAGGACGCGTTGGCTGCAATGGGCGCGGGTGATCTGGATGTGACCGTCTTCCAGAACGCTGCGGGCCAAGGCCAGGGGGCGGTCGATACAGCGCTGAAACTGACCAAAGGCGAGGCGGTCGAAAAGAACACCTCGATCCCCTTCGAACTGGTCACTCCCGACAACCTGGCCACCTATCAAAGCAAGAACTGATCTGGCCTCGACCGAACCGGCAGGGGGTTTCCGATTCCCTGCCAGCCCCGTCACTTGCAGGAAGATGCAGGATGATCACTGCGACGACACGGCGCGCCATCGATCGCGTCAAGCAGAACATCGCGCAGGACGGCGTCCTGTCTATCCGCGGGATCCGCAAGGAGTTTCCCGGCGTGGTCGCACTGGATGACGTGCAACTGCGTATCCGTCCCGGCAGTGTTCATGCGCTAATGGGCGAGAATGGCGCAGGAAAATCCACGCTGATGAAGATCATCGCCGGGATCTACCAACCGGACGCGGGAGAAATCCGCCTGCGCGGCCAGCTGGTGACCCTGAACTCTCCGCTTGATGCGCTGGAGCAGGGCATCTCGATGATCCATCAGGAACTGCTGCTGATGAATCAGATGACCGTGGCCGAGAATATCTGGATCCGGCGCGAACCGCGGACCCGTTTCGGCCTGATCGATCACGGCCGGATGGCCGCAATGACGCAAGAGCTTTTCGACCGGCTGAACATCCGCCTTGACCCGCTGTCTCAGGTTGGCGACCTGACCGTGGCCCAAAAGCAGATGATCGAGATCGCCAAGGCCGTCAGCCACAATTCCGATGTGTTGATCATGGACGAGCCAACCTCGGCCATCACGGAATCCGAGGTCGCGCATCTTTTCGCCATCATCCGTGACCTGCGCGACCGTGGTGTGGGCATCGTCTATATCACCCACAAGATGAACGAATTGTTCGAGATTGCGGACGAGGTCACGGTCTTTCGCGACGGCAAGTATGTCGGCACCCATGACGCCTCGACCGTGACCCGCGATGACATCATCCGCATGATGGTCGGGCGCGAGATCACCGAGATGTTCCCCAAGATCGACTGCGCGATCGGGGATGTCGTGCTTGAGGTGCGCAATCTGACCCGGCCGGGTGTCTTCGAAGATGTCAGCTTCCAGTTGCGCAAGGGCGAGATCCTTGGCTTGGCGGGGCTGGTTGGGTCCAAGCGTTCGAACGTGGCCGAGGCGATCTTCGGCGTCCATCCGGCCGCAAGCGGAGATATCCTGATCGACGGCCAGCCGGTCCAGATCACCAGTCCGCAGGTTGCCATGCAGCATGGGCTGGCCTTCCTGACCGAGGATCGCAAGGAAACCGGCTGCTTCCTGGTCCTGAACTGCCTGGAGAACATCCAGTCCGCGCTGATTACCCGCGACCATGTGAAGGCGGGATTCATCGACCAGAAGGCGGTGACGCGGCTTGCCGGGGATATGGCGGCGCAGTTGCGCGTCAAGACGCCCAGCCTTTTTGAAACGGTCGAGAACCTTTCGGGCGGCAACCAGCAGAAGTTGCTGATTGCGCGCTGGCTTCTGACCCGTCCGCGCATCCTGATCCTCGACGAGCCGACGCGAGGCATCGATGTCGGGGCCAAGTCCGAAATTCACCGCCTGATCACGCAGCTTGCGGGACAGGGGGTCGCCGTCCTGATGATCTCGTCCGAGTTGCCCGAGGTCCTGGGCATGTCAGACCGGATCATGGTCATGCATGAGGGCCATGTCTCGGGCTTCCTGGATCGCGCCGAGGCGAACCAGGTCCGGGTCATGGAACTGGCGGCAAAGTAAATCGGGGGAAGCGTTCATGAACACTCAAAGCATCAGCGCGGTTTCGGCCCCAACCAGACAGCGACGCATGCCGGCCGAGATCAATATCCTGATGGTCCTGCTGGGGATCGCGCTGGTCTTCGAGATCCTGGGCTGGATCTTTCAGGGGCAAAGCTTCCTGTTTTCGCTGAACCGGCTGAAGATCATGATCCTGCAGGTCTCGGTCATCGGGATCATCGCGGTCGGGGTGACGCAGGTTATCATCTCGGGCGGGATCGACTTGTCATCGGGCTCGGTCGTGGGTGCGGTTGCGATGGTCGCGATGTCTTTTGCGCAGGTCTCGACCTATGCGCGCGCTGTCTATCCTGCGCTGACCGACCTGCCGATGATCGTGCCCTTGCTAATCGGTCTGGCCTGCGGTGCGCTGGTGGGCTTCGTGAACGGCTGGCTGATCGCCTATACCAAGATCCCGCCCTTCATCGCGACGCTGGGCACCATGGTCACCGTGCGTGGCTTCGCGAAATGGTACACCAAGGGCCAGCCGATCAGCTTTCCGACCGACGGCTTCGCGGCGCTTGGCAAGGGGATGATGCCCGTCCTGATCTTCGTCCTTGTCGCGCTCGTCTTCCATGTCGCGATGAAATACACGCGCTACGGCAAGTTCACCTATGCCATTGGCGCCAATGCACAGGCCGCCCGCGTCTCGGGCATCAACGTCGAGCGCCACTTGGTCAAGGTCTATGTCATCGCCGCGATGCTGGCCGCGCTGGCCGGGATGGTGGTCGCCGCGCGGGGCCAGACCGCGCAGGCCGGGATGGGCCTTGCCTATGAACTTGACGCCATCGCCATGGCCGTGATCGGGGGAGTGTCGCTTGCCGGTGGACGTGGCTCGGTCCTGGGTACCGCGATCGGGATGGTCATCTTCGGTGTCATCATCTCCGGTTTCACCTTCCTGCGGCTCGACGCCTATTATCAGGAAATGATCAAGGGCGTGATCATTGCCGCCGCTGTCGTTGCCGACACCTATCGCCAGAAGAAGCGCCGAAAAGGCTGAATCCATATCCCCCAGATCGTTGGGCCGGGCCACCGGGCTGGCCCCGCCTGTCCAGATCCAACCCGAGGAGCCATGATGAAACGCCTGATTGCCACTACCGCGCTGTGCCTGATCGCCGGATCCGCCCTTGCCGAGACGCGGATCGGCGTCAGCATGACCTCGTTCGACAATCCCTTCCTGACCGTCGTGCTGAACGGCATCCGGGCCGAGGCCGAGCGCAGCGAAGGCGTCACCCTGTCAGTCGAGGATGCCCAGCTTGATGTGGCGAAGCAACTGAACCAGGTCCAAAACTTCGTCGCGAACGGTGTCGATGCGATCATCGTCAACGCGGTGGACGGGGACTCGACGGCCGCGATCACGGCGGCGGCAACGGGGGCGGGTATCCCGCTGGTCTATGTGAACCATCCTCCGGCCGAGCTGGATACCGGAATGCCCGCTGGCACCGCCTATGTCGGATCGCAGGAAACCGATGCGGGCAAGCTGCAGGCCGACGCCGTCTGCGCGCTTCTTAAGGGCCGTAGCGATCCCAAGGCTGTCATCCTGATGGGCCCGCTGGAAAATCACGCGGCGCTGGTCCGCACCAAGATGGTCGAGGATGCCTTCGCGCAGCCCGATTGCAAGGTCGAGGTGATCGAGAAACAGACCGCAGGCTGGAACCGTGTGCAAGCGCAGGACCTGATGGGCCAATGGCTGACGGCCGGACTGCAATTCGATGCCGTGGTTTCGAACAACGACGAAATGGCGATCGGCGCGGCGCAGGCGCTGCAGGCCGCGACCGGCAAGGGCGACATCATCATCGCCGGGATCGACGCCACCGCCGATGGGCTTGCCGCGATGCAATCGGGGCAGATGGACGTCACCGTTTTCCAGGATGCGACGGGGCAGGGCGAAGACGCGGTCAAGGCCGCCGTGGCCGCCGCCAGTGGCGGCGCGCTTCAGCCAGAGACATGGATCCCCTTCCAGCCGGTCACTAAGGAAAACATGGCTGAATACCTCAAGTGATCACCGGGACGGGCGCTGCCCCATCCGCCCAAGATAAGGAACCGCGCCATGCGCATCGCCCTTGATCCCTTCATGCACCGCCATCTGTCGCTGGAGGACATTCCTGCCAGGGCGCGTGAGCTTGGCTATGACTGGATCGAGCTTAGCCCCCGCGCCGATTTCCTGGAATGGTTCAAGGCGCCACGGGTGTTTCCCGAACGCGTCAAGTCGCTGAAACGGGCGTTGAAGGATGCCGAAGTCGGCATCGCCAGCCTGCTGCCCATGTATCGCTGGGCCTCGCCCGACGAGGACGAGCGTCAGGCGGCCGTCCGTCACTGGAAGCGTGCGATCGAAATCGCGGTCGAATTGGGCGTCGACACCCTGAACAGCGAGTTCGGACGAGGGCCGCATCCCGACAAGGGCGGCTGCTATTGCTGCCATACCGGCAGCATGGTCGAGGCCTGCGAGGATGCATGGTGGCGCAGCATGGAGGAGCTGGTCCCGATTCTTGAGCGCGAAGGCGTGAACCTGCATGTCGAGCCCCATCCCGAGGATTGGTGCGAGACATTGCAACCCGCGCTGGACATCATCCGCACTGTGAACAGCCCTCGGGTGAAGTTCCTGTATTGTGCACCGCATACCTTTTATTTCGGTGACGACACGCGCGCCATGCTGCGCGAGGCCAAGGACGTGCTGGCGCATGTCCATGTCGGCGACACCTTCAATCACCGCGCCAGTTCCGGCCTGCGCTATATCCTGAACCCGCCGGGCACGCAGGCGCGCGTTCACCAGCACCTGAACATCGGACAGGGTGAAGTGCCCTGGGACGATTTCTTCGGCACCCTGGCCGAGATCGGCTTTGACGGGATCATGACCGCCTGTGTCTTCGCCTGGGAAGACAAGGCGGACCACTCGGGGCGCTTCATGCGCACGGAAATGCAAAAATACATCGACCAGTATTGGAAGTGAGGTCCAGAACATGACCGTCAGAATTGGTGTCATCGGAACCGGGGCGATTGGCCGCGACCACGCGCGACGGATCGAAAAGGTCCTGTCCGGCGGCAAGATCGTGGGGTTGAGCGACGTGAACCGCGCCTCGGCCGAGGCGGTGCGGGCGGATATCGCGCCCGACGCCGTGGTCTATGGGACCGGGCAAGAGCTGATCGCCGCCGGCGATGTCGATGCGGTTCTGGTCACCTCGTGGGGCGCGACGCATGAGGAGTATGTCCTTGCCGCCATCGCCGCAGGCAAGCCCTGCTTCTGCGAAAAGCCCCTTGCCACCACGGCCGAAGGCGCAAAGCGCATCGTCGATGCCGAGGTCGCGCATGGCAAGCGCCTTGTGCAGGTCGGTTTCATGCGTCGCTATGACGAAGGCTATGTCGCCCTGAAGAAGGTCGTGGACAGCCGCATTGGCGCGCCGATCATGGTCCACGCCGCGCATCGCAATCCGACGGTGCCGCAGGCCTATGTAACGCCGATGGCGATCCACGATACCCTGATCCATGAAATCGACGTGTTCCGCTGGCTGCTTGAGGATGACTACGTCTCGGCCCGTGTGACCTTTCCGCGTTCCTGCGCCCGGACCCACGCCAAGTTGCGCGATCCGCAAATCGTGACTCTGACCACGGCCAAGGGCACGGTCATCAATACCGAGATCTTCGTGAACTGCCACTACGGCTATGACATCCAGTGCGAGGTCGTGGGCGAAGACGGAATCGCGCGCCTGCCGGAGCCGGTGGCCGTCCAGATGCGGCTGAACGCCAGCCTGCAGAATGACATCCTGACCGACTGGAAGGACCGCTTCGTGGCGTCCTATGACGTCGAATTGCAGGATTTCCTGCGGGCGGCGGCCAAGGGCAGGGCGACGGGACCGACGTCCTGGGATGGCTATATGGCGGCAGTCACCTCTGATGCCTGCGTTGCCGCGCAAGAGGCCGAGGGGGAGGCGGTGTCCATCTCCTATCCCGATTGCCCCGCGCTTTATCGCTGAGGAACCGCCATGCGATTTGCCATGAACCACATCGCGGCGCCCGGCCTGTCGCTGGAGGCGTTCTTCACGATGGCACGCAAATTGGGCGCGACCGAGGTCGAGATCCGCAATGACCTGCCGGATATCGTCGCCACCCTGTCGGCGTCCGAGGTCCGGGATATGGCCAGCTCGGCTGGTGTCCGGATCGTCTCGATCAACGCACTTTATCCTTTCAACCTCTGGTCGGGCGATCTGCCCGACCGGGCCGAGGCGCTGGCGGATTACGCCGCCGCCTGCGGGGCAAAAGCGTTGGTCATGTGCCCGCTGAACGATGGCCGTACGGTGACCTTTGACGATCTTGTCGCCGCGCTGTCGGCGTTGAAACCGTTGCTTGAGGCGCGGGGCCTGACCGGGCTGGTAGAGCCGCTGGGCTTTCCAGTCTCGTCGCTGCGCAGCAAGGCTCAGGCGATCAGCGCGATCGAGGCAGTGGGCGGTGCGCAGACCTATCGCCTGGTCCATGACACCTTTCACCACCACCTGGCTGGCGAGCGTGAATTTTTTCCGGAATGGACCGGTCTTGTCCATATCTCCGGCGTGACCGATCCCGACATCGCCGTCGATGCAATGCTGGACCCCCATCGCGGTCTGGTCGATGCGCGCGATCGGCTGGGAAACCTTGACCAGATCCGCACGCTGCTTGCCGGGGGGTATGACGGTCCCTTCAGCTTCGAACCCTTCTCCCCTCAGGTTCACGCTCTTTCCGATCCCGAAACCGCGCTGCGTGACAGCATGTCCCATGTGATCGCCCATGTCTGACGAAATTCCGATGACCCGTCCCATGCCCGAAAATCCCCTTGGCGTCGCCTTGATCGGCACCGGCTTCATGGGGAAATGCCACGCGATGGCGTGGCGCACCGTGGCCGCGACTTTCGGGGGGGCGCATCCCCGGCTTGAGATCCTGTGCGACACGCCCGAAAGCCGCGCCCATGCCTATGCCGGACAGTTCGGTTTCGCGCGGGCGACTGCAGACTGGCACGCGGCGATCGCCGACGACGCGGTGGACGTGGTTTCGATCACCACACCGAATGGCCTGCACCGGCCGATGGCCGAGGCAGCGCTTCGTGCGGGCAAGCATGTCTGGCTGGAAAAGCCGATGGCCCTGACGCTGGCCGATGCCGAGGCGATGGCACAGCTTGCAGCGCAGAATCCGGATCGGGTGACGATCCTGGGCTACAACTACCTGCGTTCGCCCGCGTTTCAGGCTGCGGTGGGTCTGATCCGATCCGGCGCGATCGGCACGCCGCACGCATTCCGCGGTGTCTATGACGAGGACTATTCGGCCGATCCGACGCTGCCCTGGTCCTGGCGCATGACCCACAAAGAGGGTGGCCTTGGCGCACTTGGCGATCTGGGCTGCCATCTGGTCAGCCAGATGGTCGCACTGATGGGTGATGTGACGCAGGTGACGGCGATGACCCAGATCTCGATCCCGATGCGGCCCGCGCCGGACGGCGACAAACCGGTCGAGAACGAGGATTCTGCCCTGGCGCTGGTCCGCTTCGCCAGTGGTGCGCAAGGATCTTTCGCCACCTCGCGCGTCGCGCGCGGCCGCAAGTGCCGCCTGCAATGGGAGGTGCACGGGTCGGGTGGAACCATCACCTTCGACCAGGAGAACATGAACGCGCTGTGGCTGCACCGCGCGGGCGAGGCTGGCTTTACCCGCCACCTGACCGGCCCGGACCAGCCCGACTATGCCGCCTTCTGCCCCGCCCCCGGCCATAATTTCGGCTTCAACGAGCAGAAGGTGATCGAGGCTCGCGACCTGATCTCGGCCATCGCCGGGGGACCGTCCTGCGGCCCCGACTTTGCGGCGGGCCTGAAGATCGAGCGCGTAATCCATGCCATGGCGACCTCGAACGGCCGCCCGGTTGAATTGTGAGGATGAGGGAATGACCAAGAACCTTGACGTGATCACCATCGGGCGCGCCGGCGTCGATCTTTACGGCGCGCAGGTCGGCGGGCGGCTTGAGGACATGGGCTCCTTCCGCAAGTATATCGGCGGCTCGCCCACAAACATCGCCTGCGGCGCCGCCCGGCTGGGGCTGAAATCGGCCCTGATCACGCGCGTCGGTGATGAACATATGGGCCGCTTCATCCGCGAAGAACTGGTTCGCGAAGGCGTCGACGTGCGCGGCGTCAAGACCGATCCTGAACGCCTGACCGCGCTGGTCATCCTGGGCATTCGGGACGAAGAACAGTTCCCGCTGATCTTTTATCGCGAGAACTGCGCCGATATGGCGTTGTGCGAAGATGACATCGACGAAGCCCTGATCGCGGATGCGCGTTCCGTGCTGGTGACCGGCACCCATCTCAGCAACCAGCGGACCGAGGCGGCGGTGCTGAAGGCGCTGACCCTTGCGCGGCAACATGGCGCGCGGACGGCGCTGGACATCGACTATCGTCCGAACCTGTGGGGTGTCGCAGGACATGGCGACGGAGAAAGCCGCTTTGTTGAAAGCGCCAAGGTGACGGCCAAGCTGCAATCCACCCTGCATCTGTTCGACCTGATCGTTGGAACCGAAGAGGAATTTCACATCGCTGGCGGCTCGACCGATACGCTGGACGCGCTTCGCGCGGTGCGCGCGGTCACGGATGCGGTTTTGATCTGCAAGCGCGGGGCCAAGGGGGCCGTGGCCCTGACCGGCGCGATCCCGGATTCGCTGGACAAGGGGGAAACGGGGCCGGGTTTCCCGATCGAGGTCTTCAACGTCCTTGGTGCGGGCGACGGGTTCTTCTCCGGTTTGCTCAAGGGGTGGTTGGACGGCGAGGCCTGGCCTCGGGCGCTGGAATACGCCAATGCCTGCGGCGCATTCGCGGTCAGCCGACATGGCTGCACCCCGGCCTATCCCAGCCTCGCCGAGCTGGAATTTTTCCTGAAGCGCGGCGTGATCCGCCCGGACTTGCGCAACGACGCCGAGCTTGAGCAGATCCACTGGTCCACGAACCGCAAGGGCGAATGGCCGGTCATGCGGGTCTTTGCATTCGACCACCGGATGCAGCTTGAGTCACTTGCAGGATTTACCCCCGACAAGGCGGGTGCCTTCAAGCAGCTTTGCCTGCGCGCGGCCCTGCAGGTTCAGGATGGTCGGCCGGGCTATGGCATCCTGTGCGACGACCGCCTTGGTCGCCGCGCCCTGCATGCCGCTGCGGGCACGGGACTGTGGGTCGGGAGGCCCTGCGAATGGCCCGGCTCTCGCCCCTTGCAGCTCGAACCTGCGCTTGGTCCCGATTGCGGCGGGTTGGAGGTTTGGGCGCGCGACAATGTCGTCAAGGTGCTGTGCTTCTGCCACCCGGACGACGATGATGCGACCCGCAGCGCACAAGAGGCCACTGTCCAGCGCCTGTTCGCCGCAGCGCGCCGGAACGATCTGGAGTTTCTGTTGGAAATCATCCCCTCGAAGGTCGGGCCGGTCGACGACCTGACCACAGCGACGCTGATCCGCCGCTTCTATGACATCGGCATCCGCCCCGACTGGTGGAAGCTGGAGCCAATGGCCACCCCCGAGGCGTGGCGGAACGCCGTGGCCGCGATCGAGGAGAACGACCGCCATACCCGCGGGATCGTCGTCCTTGGCCTCGACGCGCCGGAAGCCGCGTTGGCCGCCAGCTTCCGCGTCGCGGCCAGCTTTCCGCTGGTCAAGGGGTTCGCGGTCGGTCGCACGATCTTTGCCGAAGTGGCGCGCCGCTGGTTCGCGGGCGAGATCGAGGACGCGGCCGCCGTCGCCGAAATGGCGGCGCGTTTTGCCCGGCTCTGCGACGTCTGGGATGGCTCGCGCGCCCGCGCACAGGAGGAAGCCGCATGACAACGATCCGTCTGACCGCTGCACAGGCCATGGTGCGCTGGCTATCCGTTCAGATGAACGAAGAGGGTGAGCGGTTCATCGAAGGCTGCTGGGCAATCTTTGGCCATGGCAACGTTGCTGGGCTGGGAGAGGCGCTGCACGGGATCGTAGACGCCTTCCCGACCTGGCGTGGCCAGAATGAGCAGACGATGGCCCATGCCGCCATCGCCTATGCCAAGGCCAAGGGGCGCAGGCGCGCACAGGCCGTGACCAGCTCGATCGGGCCCGGTGCCACGAACATGGTGACGGCGGCGGCGCTGGCGCATGTGAACCGCCTTCCGGTCCTGCTGATCCCCGGCGACGTCTTCGCCAGCCGCAGGCCAGATCCCGTGCTGCAACAGATCGAGGATTTCGACGATGGAACCGTCGGCGCGAATGACTGCTTCCGCCCGGTCGTGCGCTATTTCGATCGCATCACGCGTCCTGAGCAGTTGTTGTCGGCGCTACCGCGCGCCCTGCGGGTGATGACCGATCCTGCGGATTGCGGCCCGGTTTGCCTGGCCTTCTGCCAGGATGTCCAGGCCGAGGCCTATGACTGGCCCGAGGCGTTCTTTGCCCCGCGCGTCTGGCGCATCCGTCGCCCCGAACCCGATGCTGTCGAACTGGCCGAGGTTGTCCAGCTGATCCGCGGCGCGAACAAGCCGGTCCTGATCTGCGGCGGTGGAGTGTTCTATTCCGGGGCTGAACGGGCTCTGGCCGAATTTGCCACGCGCCACAACATTCCGGTCGTTGAAACCCAGGCCGGAAAATCGGCGCTGCCACAGTCCCATCCCCTGAACTTTGGAGCTGCTGGCGTGGACGGATCGGCGGCAGCAAACGCCTGCGTTACGGGCGCGGACCTTGTGATCGGGATCGGGACGCGGTTTCAGGACTTCACCACCGGGTCGCGGACTTTGTTCGCCGCGGAGGTGCCGCTCGTTTCAGTCAACGTGCAGTCTTATGACGCGGCCAAGCATGGGGCGGTCGCTCTGGTATCGGACGCGCGGGTGGCTCTGGAGCGGCTGTCGACCGCGCTTGGCGATCACCGCCTTGGGACTGTCGACGCCAAATCCCGAGCCGACTGGTTGGCGACGGTCGATGCGCATTGCGCGGCCCCGGCCATTGGCAATGCCCTGCCCACCGATGCGCAGGTGATCGGTGCGGTCCAGCGTGCCTCGACGCCCGCCAGCATCGCCATGTGTGCGGCCGGGACCATGCCCGGCGCGCTGAAGTTGCTGTGGCAACCGGCCCAAGGCGGCTATCACATGGAATACGGCTACAGCTGCATGGGTTACGAGATCGCCGGCGCAATGGGCATCAAGCTTGCCCGCCCCGAGCGCGAGGTGATCTGCTTCGTCGGTGACGGCAGCTACATGATGGCGAACAGCGAGCTTGCGACCGCCGTCATGCGTCGCGTGCCCTTTACCGTGGTTCTGACCGACAACCGCGGCTTTGGCTGCATCAACCGTCTGCAGCAAGGCACGGGCGGAGAGGAGTTCAACAACCTCTACAAGGACTGCAATATCGAGCGTCAGCCCCGGATCGACTATGTCGCCCACGCGGCCAGCATGGGCGCCCATGCGGTGAAAGCGCGCGACATTCCCGATCTTGAAGCCGAGATCGTCGCCGCCCGGTCGCGCGACCTTCCCACCGTGATCGTCATCGAGACCGATCCGACCCACGGCCCCGGCGAGGCGGGCGGCGGGCATTGGTGGGACGTCGCCGTCCCCGAAACCGGGCAGAGCGACAAGCTTCGCGCTGCCTATGCCGATTATATCGAAAACGCGCGCCGGCAGGCGCTGGTCAACTGAAGGACAAGTCCATGATCCGCTACGGAACCAACCCGATCGCCTGGGCGAATGACGACGACCAATCGATCGGCGCCGACATTCCCACGGAACAGATCCTGCATGAGGCGGGCGAGGTGATCGGCTTTGACGGGATCGAGAATGGCCACCGCTGGCCAGATGATCCGGTCGCACTGCGCGAACTGCTGGGAAAATATGGTCTGGACTTCATCTCGGGCTGGTATTCGACAGAACTTCTGACGCGGTCGGTCAAGGATGAGATCGCCGCAGTCCAGCCGCATCTGGCCAAGCTGAAAGCCAATGGGTGCAAAGTCTGCATCGTCTGCGAATGCTCGAATACCGTCCATGGCCGCCCTGATGTTCCGGTGAACGATCGCCCGCGGCTGAATGCTGACGAGATGGCGGCCTTTGGCGCGAAGATCGAAGATTTCGCCGCGTATCTGGCGGATCAGGGGATCACGCTGGCCTATCATCACCACATGGGAACCGTGGTCGAAAGCCCCGAGGAAATCGACGCCTTCATGGCCGCCACGGGCCCCGCCACTCATCTGCTGTTCGATTCCGGTCATTGCACCTTTGGTGGGGGCGATCCGGCGACGGTGTTGGCGCGACATGTCGGGCGGGTCGCGCATTTCCATGCCAAGAACATCCGTCGCCCGGTGACCGAACGCGTCCGGGCTGAACGCCTGTCCTTTATCCAGGGCGTGCTGGCGGGAGCCTTTACCGTGCCCGGTGATTCTGAGGGTGGGATCGATTTCCTGCCCTTGCTGCGCATTCTGGCGCAAGCGGGCTATGACGGCTGGCTGGTCATCGAGGCAGAGCAGGACCCGAAGCTGCGCAATCCGTTGAAATACCAGTCGATGGGACTTGCCGCGTTGAAAGCGGCGGCGGTCGAAGCCGGTCTGGACCGCACGTCGGTCAAGGCTGTCTGAGAAAGGAGGGGATCGCATGGCGGATCTTTTGCGAAAGCCTTTTGGCAGCCACGGCAAGGTGCATGACATCTCTCCGCTTTCTGCGGGTTGGAGATATGTGGGCTTTGGCCTTTATCACCTGCGCGCCGGCGAGGAAGCGGCCGAGCAGACCGGGGACCGCGAGATCATTCTGGTCATGGTCCAGGGCAAGGCCGCGATCACGGCTGCGGATCGCGACTGGGGTATCCTGGGGCAACGGATGGATGTCTTTGAAAAGACCCCCCCGCATTGCCTTTACGTCCCGAACGGCAGCTCTTGGCAAGTTCGGGCCGAAACCGACTGCGTCGTCGCGGTATGCAGCGCGCCGGGGCGGGGTGGCCACCCTGCGCGTCGGATCGGCCCGGAAGGGATCACCCTGACTCAGCGTGGTGAGGGCAGCAACACGCGCTGGATCAACAACATCGCGATGGAGGCAGAGGATTTCTGCGACAGCCTGCTGGTGACCGAGGTCTTCACCCCTTCGGGCAACTGGTCAAGCTATCCCAGCCACCGGCATGACGAAGACGACTTTCCCCGTATCACCTATCTTGAGGAAACCTATTACCATCGCATCAATCCCGGTCGGGGCTGGGGGTTGCAGCGGGTCTATACCGATGACGGGACGCTGGACGAGGCGATGGCAGTCCGCGACGGCGACGTCGTTCTTGTTCCCCGCGGCCATCATCCCTGCGGCGCGCCCCACGGGTTCGAGCTTTACTACCTGAACGTCATGGCCGGACCCCTGCGCAAATGGCGCTTTGTCGCCGCGCCCGAGATGGAGGGCTGAAGGAACCTCTCCGGACCGGTTATCAATCGCGCGTTCATGTGCCAGATTGGTGTGACGAGCCGATCCACCAAGGGAGTGCTTTTCATGACATCGACCCAATCCTTGCCAGCGGCGGCCGCGGGCCGCTTCACCTTTCCGGGCACCGCGCTTAGCGTCAACCGGATGGGCTATGGCGCGATGCAGCTTGCGGGCCAGCATGTCTTTGGCCCCCCCAAGGACGTGGACGAGGCGCTTGCCGTCCTGCGCGAAGCAGTGGCGCTGGGGGTTGATCACATCGATACCAGCGATTTCTACGGCCCCCATGTCACCAATCGCCTGATCCGAGAGGCGCTTTACCCCTATCCGCAGGAACTGGTCATCGTGACCAAGATCGGGGCATGGCGTGACGACAAGGGGGACTGGATCCTTGAGCGGAGCGAGGAGTTCCTTCGCCAATCGGTCGAGGACAACTTGAAACGCCTGGGCCTGCAACAGATGCAGATCGTGAACCTGCGCATGGGCGGCCGCGAGGATGACATCGCGACCCCCATGCGGGTCATGCGCGCCATGCAGGAAGAGGGGCTGATCGCCCATATCGGCATCAGCACCGTCACCATGAACCAGCTGGCAATCGCGCGCGACATCGCCCCGATTGTCTGCGTGCAGAACCACTACAATCTGGTCCAGCGCAATGACGATGCACTGATCGATGCACTGGCGGCGGATGGGATCGGGTATGCGGCCTATTTCCCGCTTGGCGGGTTCAATCCTTTGCAATCCTCGGGCCTGTCGGCCATTGCGGCCGAGATGGGGTTCACCCCGCAGCAAGTGGCGCTGGCCTGGCTGCTGGCGCGCGCGCCGAACATCCTGCTGATCCCCGGCACCTCGTCGCGCGGGCATCTGCGCGAGAATATCGCTGCCGCCGGAATCCGCTTTACCGCGGATCAGCGGGCCCGGCTCGACGCGCTGGTTTCTGCAGCCTAGGGAGCATGGGGGCGGCCGGCGCAAGCTGCCGGCCGCCCCCATGCGTGACTGCTACCATTTGAAATCGTTACCGCCGAGCTGGTTCAGCGCGCGTCGTCCACCACGTCGCGCCGTCCCTTGTTTCCCGTCAAAGGGGTTACGTAGCTGCCGCGTATTTTCATCCCTGCGAAAGACAAAAAATCTTCGGTCGGACGGGCATTGGGAAACTTTCGCTTTGTCCCGCTGTGTGCGATGGAGGGGTTGGGTGAAGTTTGATGCCAGGACACATGCATAAACTGCATGCAGTTTCTGTTTTAAATTCTATGCAGCCCATGGCCAGGATCAACTGGGGCCGGGAAAGGGGATCATGACCACGACGCGCAAGACAGTCCGGGCCGAGGGTGACCGTGTTTCCATCATCTGTCAGGGTATCCGCCACGCGATCATCGACGGGGCTTTGATGCCCGGCGACCGCCTGCCCGAGGATTCGCTTGGCGAAAGCTTCGGCGTCAGCCGGACGATTGCTCGCCATGCACTGGGCCAGCTTGCGGCCGAGGGGCTGGTCGACTTGCGCCGCAACCGGATTGCGACCGTCGCCACGCCGACGCCCGAAGATGCGCGTGACATCTTCGACATCCGGGTCGCGCTGGAACGGCAGGTGGTTCAGCATCTTGCGGGGCGCCTGACTGAGGCACAGGCCAAAGAGTTGCAGGGGATCGTGACGCGCGAACACGACGCCCGAAGCGGCCCCGAGGGTGCCTCGATCCGGCTTGCGACCGAGTTCCACATCCGGCTGGCCGAGATGACAGGAAAGCCGATCCTGATCCGCTATGTCACGGAAATCTGTTACAGGGCGGGGCTTTCGCTGTCGGCATTGGGGCGGCCCCATTCGTCGGACTGCGCGATCAGCGAGCATCTTGAGTTGATACGCGTGATCCGTTCGGGGCCCGCCGACCGGGCCGCGGCCCTGGTGGCCGAGCATCTGGAGGCGGTCGCCACCCGTGCCCTTCTGGACGGAGAGGCGGGGCGCAGCCGCGATTTGGTCAGCATCCTGACCCCCTATGCGACGGGCTGATCAGCGCCGCCCCACAGACGGATCAAGAATCCACTCCGCGCTATCGTTCCAGACGTCCGTTTCCAGGATCAGCCCGTCGCGGACGACAAAGCGGTCGATATAGCGGTTGTGATCAAAGGCCGTGCCATCGGGCCATTCGCCAAACAGAAATCCAAGGCTATAGACCGTGGTTTCCTGCTTTCCGGGCACGACGTCGTAACGCTCGATCCGCTTCTTCACCCATTTATAGCGTGCCGCATTGAACGAAGTCGGGCCAGTTGCGGTATCGAATTGACGATTGCCGGTGAAGCGACAGATGAAGCCCGGAGCGACGAAGCGTGCCGCGCGCTCGGGGTCGGGTGTCATCGAAGCCTCCAGATAATCTTTCACCGCCTGAAGATCTCGTTCGGCTCGGGGATCCATCATTCACCTCGTTCATTGCTATGGAGCGCAATAACTGCATACAGAAGATAGATGCAATCTATTTGGACAGTTTCAAGAATCATGACCGCCGCGCCGTTTGACCTGATGCTCCGCAATGCCAGACCCTGGGGGCAGGCGCCTTGCGATATCGGCATTCGGGATGGGCGGATCGCAGGCCTTGGCACGCTCGCTGGCGCGGACATCCTGACCGATGACCTGGGTGGGCGGATCGTCGTTCCCGGTTTTGTCGAAGCGCATATCCACTTGGACAAGGCCGGGCTGATCTGCCGATGCGGTCAGGCGGGGGGGCTGCGCGAGGCGGTAGAAGAGGTCTCGCGCCTAAAGCGTGAATTTACGATCGAGGATGTCCATACCCGCGGCGCCCGCGTGGTCGAGGCGGCGATCGCGCAGGGGACCATGCGGATGCGCAGCCATGTCGAAGTGGACACGCGCGCCGGTTTGCGCAGCTTTCACGCGGTCAGGCGGCTGCAGGAGGACTATGCCTTCGCGATGGACATCCAGATCTGCGCTTTCGCCCAAGAGGGGCTGACCAACGACCCCGAGGGGAAAGCCCTGTTGGAACAGGCGCTGGCAGAGGGCGCCGATCTTCTGGGCGGCTGTCCCTATACCGACGTCGACCCGGTCGGGCAGATCGAGTGGCTTTTCGGCATGGCGGTCCGTCATGATGTGGACCTGGATTTCCACCTTGATTTCGACCTTGATCCCGGTTGGACGCATATGGATGCGGTCTGCGATGCGACCATGCGCCACGGCTGGCAGGGCCGTGTCACGATCGGCCATGCCACGAAACTGGCGGTGATGGAGGATGACCGGATCCGCCACCATGCCACGCGGCTGGCCGAGGCGGGCGTTGCGGTGGTGGCCCTGCCCTCGACCGATCTATATCTGAATGGAATGGATCAGGGGCATCGCGCGCCGCGTGGCGTCGCGCCGGTCCATCTGCTGGCGGGCGCGGGGGTCGGGGTGGCGGTCGCCACGAATAACGTCATGAACCCCTTTACACCCTATGGCGACTGCTCGCTGCTGCGCATGGCCAATCTATATGCCAATATCATGCATCTGGGCGCGGCTGATTTTCCGGTCTGTCTGGACATGGTGACCCATGGTCCGGCGCGGATGCTGGGCATTCGCGACTATGGGCTTCGGATCGGCGATCAGGCTGACCTTGTGGTGCTGGACGCCGACAACCTGACAGAGGCTTTTGCGGGCATCGCGCTGCCTGTCGCGGGATACAAACGGGGCCGCAAGACTTTTGAGCGCTCACCCGCCAAGTTGATCCGTCCAAAGGGCGATACCGTTGCGACTGTCGCGGGACTGCCGGAATGCTGATCGCTAAATTGCCGCGTCCAGAAAGCTGCGCAGTCTCGGAGTCATGAAGTCGAGCAGCGCGCGGACGCGATGGGGCATTCTTTCCCCGCCCAGGAACAGGGCATGGACGTCCTCGTTGTCGCCGCGCGTGGCATCAGGAAGGATCTCCACCAGTCGCCCTGACTTCAGATCCTCGCGCACGTGGAATTCCCCCATGCGCGCCAGTCCCATCCCGGCCAGCGCCATGCGGCGCAAGGTTTCGCCATTGTTGGTCTGAAGCGGTCCGGCGACGCCACGATCAGGCATACGGCTGACGTCGCGCGACGGACCGATGACCTCGCTGCGGCGGAAGTTGAGGCCAAGGAAGCTGTGCCGCGCCAGGTCGTCGAAACTTGACGGCGTGCCGTTCCGGCGCAGGTAATCCGGCGAGGCCACGATCTTGCGCGGCGCGGTCCCCAGCTTGCGTGCCATCAGGCCGGAACTGGGCAACTGCCCAACCCGGAACGCGACATCGGTGCGATCCAGATAAAGATCGACGATCTCGTCAGACAGCGACAGGTCGATCACGATATTTGGGTAAGCAGCCCAAAAGGCGGGAAGCAGCGGCTCGACCCCGACGATCCCGAAACCGACCGAGCAGGTGATCCGGACCGTGCCGCTGATGCTCGCCGCCCCATGCGACAGGTCGCGTTCGATCTCTTCCAGCTCGGTCAGCAGGGACTGGCTGCGTTGATAGTAAATCCGGCCCTCGGCAGTCAGGGCAAGCCGCCGGGTCGAGCGTTCCAGCAGCCGGACGCCCAACCGCGCCTCGATCCGCGCGATCAGTTTCGAAACGGTCGAGGGCGTCATCCGCAATTGCCGGGCCGCATCGGAAAAGCTGCCGCTTTCGACCACCCGCAGGAAAACCTGCATTTCGCCCGCACGGTTGTCCATTCATGGCCTCTTGTGAATTTTCTTCACAAATAATGTGCCGATGCGCGCGATTATCAAGCGGCAGGGCGGGCGCTATTTGCCCTTTCATGACCACAGGGCGCGCGCCTGCGCCGAACAGGAGTTTACGATGCAATATGTGGATGCCCACGGGGCCCGGATCCCCGTGCTTGGCTTTGGCGTGTTCCGCATGTCCGATGCCGAGGTTGAAGCGGTCGTTCCCGCCGCGCTTGAGGCGGGTTTCCGCCATTTCGACACCGCCCAGATCTATGAGAATGAGGCTGCCCTTGGACGCGCCCTTGCGCTGGCCGGTGCACAGCGGGACGAGCTCTTCCTGACCACGAAGGTCTGGGTATCGAACTACAGCGAAACCCGCTTTGCCGCTTCGGTCGAGGAAAGCCTTGAGAAACTGGGCACCGATCATGTCGACCTGCTTCTGGCCCATTGGCCGGGCGACCAGGTGTCGGTGGCCAAGCAGGTTGACTGGCTGAACGAGGTCCATGCCTCTGGCAAGGCGCGGTTCATCGGCGTCAGCAACTATAATCGGGGCCAGCTGCGCCAGGCGATCGCTGCCAGTGCCGCGCCCATCGTCACCAATCAGGTCGAGATGCATCCCTATCTGGACCAGTCGGCGCTTGCCGCGCTGGCAGCGGAAACCGGAACCGCGCTGACGGCCTATTACGGGATGGCCGACGGAGCAGTCCCGCGTGACGCGGTCATCGGACGGATCGCGGCGGCGCATGGCAAAACTGCGGCCCAGGTCGGATTGCGCTGGCTGATCCAGCAAGGGCATATCGCCCTGTCCAAGACCGCCCGGCCCGGCCGCGTGGCCGAGAATTTCGACATCTTCGACTTCACGCTCAGCGATGACGACATGGCGGCGATCTCGGGCCTTGCCCGTGCGGATGGCCGCCTGGTTGATCCCGCGGGCCTTGCCCCCGATTGGACCGCGTAACATGCAGACCCGCAATTCAAGCTGGCCGCTTCTGGCCCTGGCGATCGGCGCCTTCGCCATTGGCACGACCGAGTTCTCTCCCATGGGTCTGTTGCCCGTGATCGCCCAAGGGGTCGATGTCTCGATCCCTCGTGCGGGACTTCTGGTCAGTGCCTATGCCATCGGCGTGATGGTCGGGGCGCCGGTGATGACTCTGCTGTTCGCCCGCTTCGGAAAGCGCGCGGCGCTGATCGCGCTGATGGGGATTTTCACCGTCGGGAACCTGATGTCGGCGTTGTCCCCGGATTACTGGACGTTGCTTCTGTCGCGGATCGTGACCAGCCTGAACCACGGTGCCTTCTTTGGTCTTGGCGCAGTCGTCGCGGCCAGTGTGGTGCCGCGTGAGCGGCAGGCAAGCGCGGTGGCGACGATGTTCATGGGCCTGACCATCGCCAATATCGGTGGCGTGCCGGTCGCGACATGGGTCGGCCAACAGATAGGCTGGCGCGAGGCTTTCGCGGGCACGGCGGTCCTGGGCCTTGTCACGATCACGGCGCTGGCACTGGCGCTGCCCAAGGGTATTCCCGGCGAGCGCCCCGATGTCCGGCGCGAGCTGAAGGTCCTGGTTCGCCCGGAGGTGCTGATCGCCATGCTGACGACGGTGATGGGTGCGGGCGCGATGTTCACGCTGTATACCTATGTCGCGCCACTGCTTCAGACGCTGACCAACGCCTCGGAAGGGTTCGTGACCCTGTCCCTTGTGCTGATCGGATTGGGTTTCACCATCGGGAACTGGCTTGGCGGTCGGCTGGCCGACTGGTCGCTTGAGGGCGCTACGGCGATCTTCCTGGCTGCGCTGGCGACGATCATGCTGGCCGCGCCGCTGCTGCTTGGTACCACAGTCGGCGCCGCGCTGACCCTGCTATTCTGGGGCGCTGCCGCCTTCGCCATCGTCCCGCCGGTCCAGATGCGGGTCATGCAGGCCGCGTCCGAAGCGCCGGGTCTGGCCTCGTCGATCAATATCGGGGCGTTCAACCTTGGCAATGCCGTTGGCGCGGCCCTGGGCGGAGCCGTGATCGGCGCGGGCTACGGCTATGCTGCGGTGCCGGTCGCCGGCGGATTGTTGGCGGCGGCTGGCCTGGGCCTTGTATGGTTGGGTCGCCGCCGGGCCGCGCCGCTGGCAGCCACCTGCTGAAGCGCCATTACAGCGCGATAAGAAAACACGCGGCGAAGAATAAATCTTTCGCCGCGTGTCACATCTGGCCCCGTCGCCTCGTCAAGCTAGTATCAGATGACACAGGAGACGATGATGACCCCCCGCATGACCGACTATTTCAAACGCGCCAAATCCGGGTTCGAGCCGCTGATGGCGATTGAGACGGCGATCAAGGGCAGCACGCTTGAGCCGCGCCTGCTGCACCTGGTCAAGTTGCGCGCCAGCCAGATCAACGGTTGCGCCTTTTGCATCCAGATGCACGTCGCCGAGGCGCTGAAGGATGGCGAGACGCAACTGCGCCTGCATATGCTGCCCGCATGGCGTGAAAGCAGCCTCTACTCCCCGCGCGAACGCGCTGCGCTGGCTTGGACCGAAGCGTTGACCCTGGTCGCCAGCACCGGCGCGCCGGACGCGGACTGGGCGGAAGTGGTTGCCGCCTTTAACGAAGATGAACGGGCCTGGTTGTCCGTGGCGATCGGGGCGATCAACATGTGGAACCGCATCCAGGTCGGTTTCCGCGCCGCCCATGGGACCAGCCTGCCCGAGGCGCGGGCCAATGCGGCCTGACGCGCTTGCCTTGTTTCAGGCGCAGCGGCCCCGGCTGCTGCGTCTGGCCTATCGGATGCTCGGATCGCATGGCGAGGCCGAGGATATCGTGCAAGAGGCATGGCTTCGCTGGAGCAGGTCGGACAGCGAGGCGGTGATCGAACCCGCGGCCTGGCTGACCCGCGTGGTGTCGCGGCTGTGCCTTGACCAGATGAAATCGGCCCGGGCCCGGCGCGAGACCTATCCGGGCACGTGGCTGCCCGAACCGCTAATCGAGGAGGAAGATGACGCGCTTCGGCCCGATAACCTGACGCTATCCTTGATGATGGCGCTGGAAAGGTTGTCGCCGTTGGAGCGCGCGGCCTTTCTGCTGCATGACGTTTTTGGCCGTCCCCTGGACGAGGTCGCGGACACGATCGGGCGCAATCCGGCAGCGACACGCCAGCTTGCCGCGCGCGCCCGCGAACATGTCCGCATCGACCGCCCCCGCTATGCCGTTCCCCGCGATGCCGGAGACGAAATCGCCCGCGCCTTTTTCGACGCCTGTTCCTCGGGTGACGCGGCAAAGCTTGGCGCGATGCTGGCCGAGGGGGCCAGCCTGCGCTCGGACGGTGGCGGCAAGGTCCTGTCCTATCCCAACGTGATCGAGGGCGCGCCCAACCTTGTCCGGCTGTTTCTTGGGCTTGCCCGCAAGTTTGGCGAGCACAACGAATTTCTGGGTGCGACGGTGATCGATGGCCTGCCGGGCTTTGTCAGCCGGGTCAATGGCACGCTGCAGACCACCGCGCTGGAGATAGAGGATAGCCGCATCACCGCGATCTTCGTCACGCGCAATCCCGACAAGCTGGACGGCGTGGTGAAGCACTGAGCGCAGGCCAGGCTTAGTCCGGCAGTGTCACGGCGACGTTGTCGATCAGCCGGACGCCGTCCAGCCATGCCGCCGCCAGTAGTCGCGCGGGTTGGCCCGGCAGTGCAGCACCCAAGGTAAGGGCGTCTCGCAGCTCAAGATACTCGACGGGTCCGAAGCCCGCGCCTGTCAGATCGCTGCGCGCTGCGTCCAGTGTGGCGTCGATCTCTGCGCCCGAACCCATGTCGTTCGCGGCACGAAACATCACTGCGGGCAGGGTCGCTGCATGGCCGCGCGCGCCCGGCGACAGACGCTGGTTGCGGGAGGACAGCGCGAGGCCATCCCCGGCCCGGACCGATGGGCAGGCGACGATCTCGACCGGCATCTTCAAGTCCCGGACCAGCCGTTGAACGACCAGCAATTGCTGCCAGTCCTTTTCCCCGAAGAAGGCCCGGTCCGCCCCGGTCATGTTGAACAGAAGCGCGACCACCGTGGCTACGCCATCGAAATGGCCGGGGCGATGCGCGCCTTCCAGCGGCTCGCTGACGCCCGAGACAGAGATCACGGTGGAGTGGCCGGGTGGATAGACTTCGGCCGCATCGGGCACGAAAAGGGCATCGACGCCCAACGGGGCCAGAAGGGCGGCATCGGCGACCTCGGTACGGGGATATTTCGCGAAATCCTCGGCCGAGTTGAACTGGCGCGGATTCACGAACAGCGTGACGATCACGCGGTCGCACGAGGCCTTTGCGGCATGGACCAGGCTAAGGTGCCCGTCATGCAGCGCGCCCATGGTCGGAACGACGCCGATGGTTTCACCGCGGGACTTCCAGCCTCGGACCTGGGCACGCAAATCGTCAAGCGGCCTGATAATGGGCGTGGTCACCGTGCTTTCCCCTCGAAGATATGTTCGGGGCCGGGAAACTGGCGCGCGCGGACGTCGGCCGCATAGGCCGCGATCGCGTCCGCCGCTGCATTCCCCAGTTCCGCATAGCGGCGGACGAATTTCGGACGAAAGCCTGCGAACTGACCCAGCATGTCATCGACGACCAGAATCTGGCCGTCACAATCCGCACCCGCGCCAATGCCGATCGTCGGAATGGGAAGCGCGGCCGTGATTTCGGCCCCGAGCGTGCCCGGCAGCTTTTCCAGAACGACGGAAAAGGCGCCTGCCTCGGCCACGGCGCGGGCATCGGCCAGCACGCGCGCGCCGTCTTCGCCCCGGCCCTGTACCTTGTAGCCGCCAAGCGTGTTGACCGACTGCGGAGTCAGGCCGACATGGCCCATCACCGGAATACCGCGGTGGACCAGAAAGCGGATCGTCGCTTCCATGTGCTGCCCGCCTTCCAGCTTCACCGCCTGGCAACCGGTTTCGGCCATCAGCCGGGCGGCATTGCGAAAGGCTTGTTCGGGTCCTTCCTCGTACGAGCCGAAGGGCATGTCGACGACCATGCAGGCGCGATTCAATCCTCGCGCTACCGCCCGGCCATGCAGGATCATCATCTCCATCGTCACCCCCAGGGTCGAGGGCAGGCCATGCAGCACCATTCCCAGACTGTCCCCGACCAGTACGAGATCGCAGGACGCATCGGCCAACTGGGCCATGGGCGTGGTATAGGCGGTCAGACACACAACCGGCGAGCCCCCCTTGCGGGCCAGGATATCGCCGGGCGTCAGTCGGCCCTTGGCCTCGGGTGTCGCGCTCATCTTCGTGCCTCCTGTCTCGGGGCCCCCTGTGGCAGGGCGCTGCTGGGGTCGAAGCACTATTGGATCACGCCGCCGAGGCAAGAGAAATAATTTCCGCCGCATATCGGCCAAAGGCAGGGGCTGTGGCTGACCGCTGGTCGCCAGCGTGATGGCGCGAAACCCAAAAGGCGAAATCTGAAAAGGTTTTCCAATATTGATGCACCCGCGCTTCCTTTTCCCGGTTGCTTGCGGAATAAGCACAGCCTGTTGATGCGCCGACAGGCGCGGTGGGGGGGATTCCGATGGACGAGACGCGCGCACTGCGCAGCAATATTTTCGACAGGCTCGAAAACATCATCAACCGACTACCGGAGCCCTTCACGCTGCTGATCGTGCTTGCCGCGCTGACGGCGTTGCTGTCGCTGCCGTTGGCGGGCGTGTCGCTTTCCTTCTCGACCGTCGATCCGGTGACCGGGCAAGAGGTCGCCAAGACCGTGGCGATTGAGAACATCCTGACCGCGCCCTATTTCGCCAACCTACTGGTCGAGTTTCCCAAGTTGCTGGTCGGCTTCCCGCCGATCGCCTTGACGCTCGTCGTGATGATGGGGATTTCGGTCGCAGAACATTCGGGCTTCCTGTCCTCGGTCATTCGCGGGCTGATGCGCCGCGTGCCCAAGTTCGCAGTGATCAGCGTCGTGTCATTTCTGGCGATCAACGGCGACGTGTTCGGCGACGCCGCCATGTTCGTGCTGATGCCGCTGGCCGCGACGCTGTTCTTCCAGATGGGGTTGAACCCGTGGCTGGGCATCATCCTTGTCTTTGTGGGGAATACCGCGGGCTTTTCCGCCTCGCTGGTCATCAACCAGACGGATACCGTGCTGTCGGGCATTACGGCCAGCGTGCTGCCCCCGGAAGTGGCCGAGGCGGCGAACATCTCGCCAATCATGAACTGGTATTTCAACGCGTTCAGTGCCTTGACGGCGACGGCTGCGATGGTGCTCGTGACCTATTTCCTGGTGCCGTCGAAACTGGCCCCGAACAAGGTCGGGGAACTGGAAATCGCCCCCGAAATCGTCGAGGAAACCCCCAGCGAGCATGGCAACGAGGGCCGCGGCCTGATTGCGGCGGGGATTTTTACGGTCCTGTATCTTGCTGCCATCCTTGCCATGCTGCTGCCCGAAGGCGGCGCGCTGCGCGGAGAGGGCGGGCAGATCGTGCCGAAATCGCCCTTCATGGGTGGCATCGTCGTGCTGATCTCGTTGTATTTCGCGTTGTCGGGGATCGTCTTTGGCTGGTTCACCGGACGGATGAAATCGCTGGGTCAGGCCGCCGACTGGATGAAGAACGGCATTTCGTCGATGTCCTTCTTCCTTGTCGTCTCGGCTGCGGCGGTGGTGTTCCTGAAGTTCTTCAACGACAGCCATATCGGCGAATATATCGGCAGCTATGGCGTGGTCATGCTGCAGGGCATCCAGGCCTCGCCGGGCGTGGCGATCTTCCTGTTCCTGCTGCTGGTCTCGGTATCGAACCTGTTCATCATCTCGGGCAGCGTGCTGTGGGTGATGTATGCGCCCATCTTCGTTCCGCTGATGCTGGCGCTTGGCTATACTCCTGCGGCAACGCAGATGATCTATCGTATCGGGGACGCGCCGCTGAATGCGGTTTGCCCGGTCAATCCCTTCCTGATCCTTGTGATCGGCCTGCTGAACAAGTGGCGGCCGAAAGGCACCGAGCCGGTCAAGGTCGGGACGCCACTTGTCCTGGCCATGCCCTATGCGCTGGCCATTCTGGCGGTGCTGGTGATCCAGCTAGTCTTCTGGGTGCTGTGGGATCTGCCGCCGGGTCCGGGTGCCACGCTGATGGTCAGGTAAGCCCATGCGATTCTTGAACGAAATTCGCATCTCGGGTGTTCGGTCCATCCGCCAGGACGAACAATGGCGCTGGCTCGCGCTTGATGTCTCGGGCTTGCCGCCCGAGGCTCGTCCAGGCCAGACCGTCGTTTTCCAGGATGGCCACCACCACAGCCCGTTTTGCCGCACCGCGACCGTGGATGCCCGGCCTGACGGTGGTGCGGCCCTTCTGACCCGCTTTGGCTCAGGGGACGTGCTGCCCTGCGTCGGTGCGGATTTGACCGTCTGGTCGAACGAGACCCCCGCCGTGCCCGTTGGTCCGGGGGCGCTGATCGTGACGACGCGATCCTTTCATTACCGCGTTGCGCCGTATGCAGCGGAAGGGGCCGAGATCCTGGTCGAAGAAGACCTGGACCAGAACCTGTGGGCCGAATTGCGGCAGCGTACGGATCAGGGGCGGGCGTGGCCCTCGGTCTTTCTTGCGCTGGATCCGCTGCGGCTGCAGGGTTTTGTCAGGGAATTTCCTGCCGCCGACCCGTTCATTTTCGCCAATATGGACATGAGCTGCGGCATCGGTGCCTGCCGAAGCTGCCATGTGAACCTGTGGGACAACAAGGACGGTGAGGCAAGCTGCCGCGTCGGTCCGTGGTTTGCGCTGCCGCGCGTCGACCTCGTGCGGCTGCAATTCTCATCCGCACCTTTCATCTGAGGAGGTCAGGCTTGGATCTTTCCGTCACCGTGCCGATGGGTGCCCGCAACGTCACCTTCCGCAACCCGATCATGACCGCCGCCGGCACGTTCGGGAACATCATCGAATATATGGACGTGATCGATATCACGCAGCTTGGTGCGGTCGTCGCGAACTCGTTCCTGCCCTGGCAGGGAGAGCCGAACCGCTGCCGCCGCTTTGCCCATACCGAGCATGGCTATCTGTCGGCCTTCGGCATCAACAACATGACGCTTGACCGCTTCATCGCGGAAATCTTGCCGCACCTGCCCGCGGAAGAGGTGCCGATCTTCGTGGACATCAAGGCGCCGACGCGGGCGCAACTGGTGCAGATGATCCGCGCCTGCGTCGCCTCCGGGCGTATCGCAGGGGTCGAGGTCAATGGCAACTTCCCCTATGCCGGTCGGGATGAGCCGTCCTATTGGGACAATCCCGCGAATAACGAAGACATGTTCCGCGCCCTCAGCGCGGCGGCGGATGGCAAGGTCGTGCTGTGGTCCAAGGCCGCGACCTCGGCCAAGATGGTGATCGAGGATTTCGTCTCGGCCTCGGAACGCGGGGGGGCGGACGGGACGGTACTGTTCAACGCCATTCCCGGCGCGCGCATCGACATCCACCGCCGGGCATTTGTCTGCGGCTCGACCGGGTTTGGCGGTTATTCCGGATCGGGCGTAAAGCCCTTCGCGCTGTGGCGCTGCGTGCAGGCGGCCCAGGTCGCGACCCGCCCGGTGATCGGCGCGGGCGGAATCGTCACGGCCGAGGACGTTGTCGAATACATCATGGCAGGCGCCCATCTGGTGCAGATCGGCGCGGCAAGCATGAGCAGGCCGGATTACTTTCCGCGCCTTATTGACGATCTCCGGGAATTGCTGGAGCGGCTGGGCATCGCCTCGCTTGACGAGATCCGGGGCTGCGCGCGCGTGGAAACGGCCCCGGTCTGAGCGTTTCGGGCGGGGCGCGCCGCCGAGGCCCCCGCTTTCACGAACACACATCGGCTTCAGCTCTTGGCGTGGCCGCATTCCCTCGGTTGGGGTGCCGGCAGGGACACGATCTGGGCGACCGAAACGGCCTGCAAGGCCGCCTCGAACTCGCGCCGCGCTGCAGCAAGCGCCGCGTTGGTCGCGGCATTCGCCGCCCGCGCGAGCAGGCACGAGGGTGTGTCTTCGTCCGTCCCGATCGCGAAAAGTGCAGGGGAGCCAAGGGCCTGGTAAAGCGCCAGCAGCGAGATTTCATCCAGCCCGCGCGCCAGCGCCCATCCCCCGCCGTGTCCTTTGGACGAGGTCAAGATGCCCGCGTCGCGCAGCCCCGCCATGGTCCTTCGCACCACTGCGGCGTTGGTTCCCAGCATCATCGCGATCTCTTCCGATGTCGCCGGGCGGTCCAGATGATCAAGGTGCAGCAGCGCATGCAGAACGCGGGGCAGGCGACTGTCGGGGCGCATGAGGATCCTTTCACGTATCAAACGAAAGTGCGAAAGATTGACTCAGGCACATTCATGGTTCATTTGATGTTACATGAGATTCGCGGACACGGCCAGTCCCAGTGCCGTGCTGCAGGCATGACGAAAGGCGACAGAATGAAACCCGTCCTGACCCCGGATGAAACCTCCCGCTCGTTCTGGGAACGCCACTATGGCACGATGACGACACCGTCGAACGGTCGACCTTCGGCGATGCTGGTGCGGTTCGTGGCCGGGCGCGCACCTGGGCGCGCGCTGGATCTGGGCTGCGGGCGTGGCGACGACGCGATCTGGCTTGCGGGCCAGGGCTGGCATGTAACCGGGGCCGATGTCTCGGAAACGGCGCTGGCCGCCGCCCGCGCCTCGGCTCAGGCTGCGGGCGTTGGTTCCATGACGCGCTTTGAATGTCACGACCTGTCTGCGACCGTCCCAGAGGGAACGTTCGACCTGGCCTTTTCAATGTTCATGCACTCGCCCGTCGAATTTGACCGGCTGGGCGCACTGCGCCGCGCGGCGGCGGGGGTGGCGCCGCGCGGCCTGCTTCTGATCGCAGCGCATGGTTCCTGCCCACCCTGGTCATGGGTCGATTCCGAAACCGTCTATCCGACCGCCGAAGAAGATCTGGCCGCACTGGACCTGCCGGGGTGGAGGCGGGTCTTCGTTGGTCCGATCGAGCGTGAGGCCACCGGACCGAACGGCGTCCGGGCAACCGTTCTGGATACGGTGATCGTGGTCGAAAAGGTCAGGCCCTGAAGCCGGGCCGGGCCACTCCCGCCAGTTCCAGAACATGATCGGCAGAAAGCGAGGCAAGGAAGCCGGCGTCATGGCTGACCGCCAGAATTGCCCCGTCATAGGACTCCAGCGCGGCCTCAAGCGCCGCGATCCCGTCAAGGTCCAGATGGTTGGTCGGCTCGTCCAGGATCAGCAGCATGGGCGGGGGCGTGGCTCCCAACGCGCATGCGAGGCCCGCGCGCAGACGTTCTCCGCCGCTTAGGGTGCTGGCAAGCCGCAGGGCGTCGGCGGCGCGGAATCCGAACCGGGCCAGTGCGGCATGGGCCATATGGGCATTCTCCCTGGGGTTCAGCACCTGGAAATTCTCGCGCAGGGTGCGGTCGGGGTCTAGCAGCCCAAGATGCTGGTCCAGCACCGCGAACGGCACCGCCAGGTCGATCCGGCCCTGTTCAGGTGCAAGTTCTCCTGTGATCAGGCGCAGAAGCGTCGATTTGCCACTGCCATTCGGTCCCGAGATGACGATCCGCTCGGGCCCGGTCAGGGCCAGCGAAAGGTCGCGGATCACGGGATGGCCCGTATCATATCCGCCGCTGACGTTCTCGAGGCGCAGGACCGGTTTTCCCGATGGCAGCCCCGTCGAGGGAATGTCCATATCGAGGGGATTGAGCACCTCGATACGGGCGCGGGCGGTTGAAAGTGCCTCTTCGGCGGCCACTTGCCGCGCTTCGCGCAGGCGGGTGCCCGCGCCACCTGATGCTTCGGCCCGCCCTTTCGCGGCATCCAGCAGGATTTTCGGCTGATCGCCCCTGGCCCTTGCCCTGTGACCCGCGCCGTCCTTGCGCGCCTTGCGTTCGGCTGCTTGGCGGGCACGGCGCTGCGCCTCGGCGCGGGCCTTCTCGGCATGGACCAGATCCTGCTGCGCCGCGTTCAACTCGCTGTCCTTTCGCGACCGGAAGACACTGTAGTTGCCGCCATAGCGGGTGGCGCCCAGCGAGGTCAGTTCGACGATGGCATCCATTTCCTCCAGCAGTTCGCGGTCGTGGCTGACGACGATCATGCCCCGCCGCCACCCGCGGACCAGATCAAGGACGCGGTCGCGCCCGGCCCGGTCAAGATTGTTGGTCGGCTCGTCCAGCAGCAGGAAGTCCGGCTCGGCATGGATCAGCGCGGCCAATGCCGCGCGACTGCGCTGGCCCCCCGACAGCGACGCAAGCGGCGTCGAGGGGGGAACCGAAAGTCCACAGCGCAGAAGTGCGGCCTCGATCCGCGCGGGCAGGGTCCAGTCGGCATGGACCAGCTCATCTGGCGCGGCGCGCCCGGCTTCGGCCCGGTCGATAAGATCCAGCTGGGCGCTCGCACCGAACAGGTCGGCGATCGTGTCTCGGGGATGCCCCATCGCATCCTGGCGCATCATGGCGACGGAACCCGAGGCTTGGACTTGCCCCGACGCGGGGCGCAATTCGCCCGAGATCAAGCGCAGCAGCGTGGTCTTTCCAGTCCCGTTTCGCCCGATGACGCCAGTGCGTTCGGGACCAAAAATCAGGTCGAGATCGGTGAAAAGGGGTGTGCCGTCAGGCTTGGACCAAGACAGGGCGGACAGGGAAACGAAGGCGGGCATGGGACAGGACTTCTTGCAGCGATACCGGAAGGGTGAAGGCGGCGAGGGTCATATCCATGTCGAAGCGTCTCCGGTCAGCAGATCACGCCAAGGATAGGAACTGCGCTCGGGATTGCAAGATCAACGCGACCAAGCAGCGGTTGATGTCCCCCCACCGCAAGCGCATGGTCAGTTTCAGCTGCAAGGAGCATTCCATGACGCCGACCGCCATCTTGTCTCGCCTGGTCCCCATCGACCTGCCGATATTTCAGGCCCCGATGGCTGGGGTGTCCACGCCAAGGCTTGCGGCCGCCGTGTCAGATGCGGGCGGACTTGGGGCACTTGGGCTGGGGGCCGCAGACCCGGCCGCCGCCCGTGATGCCATTGTCGAGTTGCAGGGCAGGACCCGCGCGCCATTCAATGTGAACTTCTTTTGTCACGAGCCCGCGCGCCGCAACCGCCAAGTCGAGGACGCATGGATTCGCCGGACCGCGCCGCTTTTCGCAGAGTTCGAGGCGGCGCCGCCCGCGGAATTGCACGAAATCTATGACAGCTTCCGCAACGGGGATGATTTCCTGCGGCTGGTGCTGGACCTGCGGCCCGCTGTCGTCAGCTTTCATTTCGGCCTTCCCCTGCCACATCAGATCACGGCCATGCGCGAGGCGGGGATGACCTTGATGGGCAGCGCAACCTCGCTTGCCGAGGCGCGGCAGGTCGAGCGGGCTGGCCTGCACGCGGTCATTGCCCAGGGCTGGGAGGCTGGCGGTCATCGCGGCATCTTCGATCCGGACGGGCTGGATGAGCGCCTGTCCACCCGCGACCTGACCCGCCAATTGGTCCGGGACATCCGATTGCCGGTCATCGCGGCCGGGGGGATCATGGATGGCGGGGACATCCGTCGCGCGCTCGACGCCGGTGCCGTTGCCGCGCAGCTTGGCACGGCGTTTGTCGGCTGCCCGGAATCCGCGGCCGACCAGCCCTATCGCGAACGGCTGCGGCAGGGCGGCACGACCCGGATGGTGCGCGCGATTTCGGGACGACCGGCGCGCTGCCTGTCGAACCGGTTCACCGACTGGACCTCGGACATTCCCGCGGCGGAGATCCCGGCCTATCCATGCACCTATGACCTTGGCAAGGCGCTGAATGCGGCGGCGAAGGCGCGGGCTGAAAGCGGGTATGGCGCACAATGGTCGGGGGCCGAGGCATCGCGTGCCCGCTTCCTGCCCGCGCGGGATCTGGTCGCGGTGCTGGTCAGAGAGGTGGGCGTGCGCACATCGTCCTTGCCTGCCTGAGGGTAAGTTCCGCGGCTAGGTCGCGCGCTTCATGCCTCGGGGCAGGGGCAGTCCCCGGCCAAACATCACCACATTGCCCAGCAGGGTCAGGCATAGCCCGGCTGCTGCGCTTGGCGTCCAGTGATAGCCTTCGTAAAATGTCGACAGCAGCAGGGCCACGACCGGAAACACCACGGTCGCATATCCGGCACGCGCCGATCCAAGCCGCGCGACCAGCAGAAGATAGGTCGTGAAGCCGATCACCGTGCCGATCACCGACAGATAGGCCAAGGCAACCCAGTAACGCCTGGTTTCGGGCCAGACCATGCCCTGCCCAGACAGACCGACCAGCGCCAGCAGCACCAGCGCCCCGATACCCATGCCCCAGGCGTTTGCCGTCGTCGGCGTCACGCCCAACTGGGCATTGCGGCGCGACGCCATGTTGCCTAGCGAGAACATCATGGTCCCAAGCAGTGCCCAGCCGATCCCGCGCAGGGTCTGCAGGTTTGCCGTGCCGGACAGGTCATCGCGGAACAGAAGCGCCAGTCCCAGAACGCCGATCACGCCGGCGCAGATCGTGCGCGGGGTGATCCGGTCCCCGAAGAAGATGCGCGCATTGGCCGCGTTCAGGATAGAAGCCAGTGAGAAGACGACCGACACCAGCCCCGAAGGCATCAAGGCCGCGGCGTGGTAAAGGCCGACGAAGTTGAAACAGAACAGGCACAGGGCCTGTGCGATGACGAAGCGCCACTGGGCCGGGCGTTTCAGCCGGCCCAATGCGGCCAGCCCCGCCAGCATGATGATGGCGGCAACGGCGAAGCGCAGAAAGATCGACTGGACAAGGGGAACGCTTCCGACCTGTGCGGAAATCGCGATCCATGTCGAACCCCAGATCAGGACGGTGGCGGCAAATAGGAAAATCGTGCTCATGCCGCTGCGATTAGCGATTTTCGTCTCGTCTGTTTTGCACGTTCTTGCGGTGAAATGATGCCTGGCTCTTTCGTCACGCGGCGGCTGGGGATAACCATGGCCCATGCGTCAATCGGTTCACGATTTCCTTGGGCGCTCGCCCACCGCACATACCATCGCGCGCCTTGATCTCGGGGCGGGCTGCTCGGTTGCGGTCTGGGAAAACAGCCACGGTCGCGTGCGCTATGACGCGCCGGAAAACCACACCTTCAGCCTGTATCTGGAGGGTGGAACCGGGACGCGCCGGCTGGACGCAGGCGGGATCTCGGGTCGCCCGGGAGCGGTCTGCGTGATGCCCGAAGGCTGCGGTTCGGAATGGGAGATCACGGCCCCGTTCCGTTTCGTTCATCTGTATATCTCGGATGCGCGGCTGCGCGGCGGGTTCGCGGCAACCCATGACTGCGACGCACGCCTGATGGACCTGCACGAAGCAACCTTTGCAGAGGATGCGGGACTGGCATCCGGCCTGCGGCAACTGTCCCGCGCTGCGGAAGATGACGACCCTTTGCTGGCGGAATCCGCGCTGGCCACGATGATCGGCGGCTTTGCCCGCCGGAAGCTGCCATTGCGCAGCGGGCTTTCCCCGCATGTCCTGCGCCGGATCGACGATTGGATCGAGGCTCATCTGGACGGGGTCATCCATCTGGAGGACATGGCGGACCTTGCCGGACTGTCGGACTTTCATTTCCACCGGATGTTCCACCTGGCGCGTGGCATGACGCCCCATGCCTGGATCACCGAGCGGCGTGTCGGACGTGCCCGGCATTTGCTGCGCGGAGCGATGCCGATCGCGCATGTCGCGTTTGCCTGCGGATTTTCCAGCCAAAGTCATCTGACCCGCGCCTTTCGCAAGCTGGCGGGCCGGACTCCGGCCGAGTATCGCGCCCTTGCGCGTGCAGACATGTAAGCAGAGGAAATCGGGACGAGGGGGGAAGGCGAATGGGTTCAGTTCCGGTCGCGGATCGGGTCGTCCGCGTCCATGCGTTTGGCGGGCCGGACGTGCTGCGCATCGACCATATGTCACCCACGCCACCGCCTTCGGGCGAGGTCGCGATCCGGGTCCGCGCGATCGGGCTGAACCGTGCCGACGTCATGTTCCGCCGCAACACCTATATCGAAAAGGCCGTGCTTCCATCCCGGCTGGGTTTCGAGGCGGTGGGCGAGATCACTGGCCTCGGCGAAGGGGTCAGCAGCTTTTGCGTCGGACAGCGGGTGAATGTTGTCCCCGGTGCTTCGCTTGCCCGGCATGGCGTCTGCGCGGATTGGGTGAATGTTCCGGCAACGCGTGTCGTGCCTTGTCCGCCCGGCTTTGACGATCTGCAGGCCGCTGCGCTGTGGATGTCCTATGGCACGCCTTACGGCGCGCTGATCGAAGTCTGCCGCATCGCCAAGGGCCAGCGCGTCCTGATCACCGCCGCGAATACGACTGTCGGGCTGGCGGCGATCCAGATCGCGCGGGCAGTGGGGGCCTTTCCGATTGGAACGGTCCTGCTGGACAGCCTGCGGGAACCGCTGCTGCAGGCCGGCGCCGAGGCAGTGATCGTCACCACGAACGAGGATCTGGGCCAAAGCCTTGCGACGATCGCGCCGGATGGGATCCACGCCGCTTTCGACGCGGTGGGTGGTCCACAGATCACCGCAATCGCCGAGGCGATGCTGCCACGTGACACCATCATCCTTCACGGTGCCCTTAGCCCCGATCCGACGCCTTTTCCGCTGAAGCTCGCATTGCGCAAAAGCCTGAACCTGCGCGGATACCTGTATACCGAGGTAACGGATGATCCGGACGCGCTGACCCGCGCGCAGGAGTTTCTTGCCAAGGGCGCCGCTGCGGGCTTCATCGTGCCACGGATCGATCGCAGCTTTCCGTTGGACCGGATTGCCGAGGCCCATGCCTATCTGGAAAGCGGCCAGCAATTCGGAAAGGTCGTGGTCACGACCTAGGGGCGGAGCGGGTCTGCCGCGGCCGCCTGCGCGGTCTTGCGCAAGTCGACGATCTGCTCGCGCAGCCAGCGATGCGCCGGGACATTGTCGTTTGAACTGTGCCAAATCATCGAGATCGCGACCTCCTCCAGTTCGACCGGGGGCGGGCACAGGCACAGGCCAATGCTTTCCGCGAAGAAAGCGGCGACTCGGGCATGCATGGTCGCGATGACCGGCGCCTGTTGCAGGACGAAGGGAATGGCGGCAAAGCGCGGTGTCGTCATCACCACCCGCCGCGTCAGGCCCAGCTTGGCCAGCGCGTCATCGACTACGCCGACAGGGGTTTCGACAAGACTGGTCAGAAGATGCGGCAGGCGGACATAGTCCTGAAGCGTGATCCCGTCCGGCAGGTCCAGCAGGCGCGGGTTATAGACGCACATGTAGCGGTCCCGGTGCAGCACGCGGCGCTTGTGATGCATCCGGCCATCGTCGAAAACGCCAATGGCCATGTCGATGCGGCCGCTGTCCAGATCCTCCAGAACACGCTGCCGGTCGATGTTGCGAAGCAGGAACCGGACGCCCGGTGCAGTCTGCTGAAATCGCGCCAGCAGGCCCGGCATCATCAACGCCTCGGTCGAATCCGCCGTGCCAAGGGTGAACAGGATATCCGCCGTGGCCGGATCGAATGCCTGCGGCCGCGCCGTCAGGCCCTGCACGGCGTTCAGGACATCGCGCAGCCTGCCATGCAATTCGCGTGCGCGCGGCGTGGGCCGCATGCCTTGCGGCACGCGCGTCAGCAACTCGTCACCGAAGACCAGTCGTAGCCGCGCCAGCGAATGGCTCATCGCGGATTGGGTGACGCCCATGCGCGCGGCGGCGCGGGTCACGCTTTGTTCGGACAGCAGGATGTCCAGCGTGACCAGCAGATTCAGGTCGAGACCTGACAAATGAACGTGATCGATATCCACAATGAATCGTATCAATTTGATTCATGCCATGTCCAGCGACATATCCACACGACACAGATTACCCCTCAGCAGATGGATTCCAGATCATGCGTATTCGCAATTTTGCGACGGTTGTTGCCGTTGCCGCCTCTCTCTCGCCGATTATCGCCGGTGCCTCCTTCGCGGCCGAGCAGCAGAACGGGCGTCAAGTTCCCGCCGCGACCCAGCCGCAGGCCATCCATGTCGTAAAGACAACCGACGCGATGTTGCTGAAAACTGTCGGCCGCGCGACGGATATGCGCGGTGTCTATGCCCAGGGTGGGTTTGCCGTTCCGGGTGCGGTGCGCTGGGTCGCGGCGCCGCAAACGCCTGTCGTCACGCAAGCCGCGATGAACTGAAGGCAGTGCCGACGGGGCGGTGCCGGGAAAAAACCCGGCCCGCCCCGGCGATCATTCAGTCGCGCGACGTCAGCCAGACCCCGGCCAGCGTGATCGCAAGCCCCACGAACATCGTTGCCGTCAGCGGTTCGTCGAACAGCGCCCACGCCCAAAGCATCGTGACCGGCGGGCTGAGATAGATCGCGGCGCTGACCTTGGCGGCGGGAAACATCCGCAGGCTGGTGTAATAGACGGAATAGGCGGCAAAGGTTCCGATCAGCACAAGCCAGGCGATGCCAAAGGCAAACTTGCCCGTCATCGGCGGGGAAAGTCCGTCCCCCGCCAGCAGTGCGCAGATGCCGAACAGGACCGACCCGGTAAGGGTGTGGATGCACAGGCTTTGGTGGACAGGGATATGCAGCGTCTTGCGGCCCTTGTGCAGCACAGACGCAAATGCAAAGACCAGCATCGATCCGACGGTAATCCCATAGGCCCAAAGCGGTGCTGCGCCAAAGCTCAGGCTGCCGAACGAGACGGTCAGGACACCAGCGACCGCAATGCCCGTCCCAAGCCATTGCCGGGCGGTCAGCCGCTCTTTCAGCAAGGGTTGGGACAACGCGGCGATCGCCAGCGGCAGCAGGTCCGAGATCAGCGCGACAAGGCCCGTCGGCACGCGCTGCTCGATCGCCAGCGCGAAGCCACCCAGATACAGGAATACCGCCATAACGCCGAACCCCATCTGGGCCACCGCCGCGCGAAGGCCAAGCCGGGGGCCAAAGGCCAGCGCAAAAGGCAACAGGATCAGCCCAGACAAAAGCGTGCGCCAGAAAAGCAGTAGGAAGACGCTGGCCTCTTCATTCGCATAGCGGATCCCGATGAATCCCGAACTCCAACCAAAGATCAGCAGGGCCGCCATCGCAGGCCACAGCAGCGGATGCCTTTGAGGCGTGCAGGTCGGGACAATGTCGGTCATGGTCGTGGCTCGCACATCAGGGGTTGCCGATCCGACATAGTGAAGGTGCACACCCTTCGCACATGACAAATTTCGATGCTGGCATGATATATCTGTCAAGATAGTCATGGCGACTTGCGCGATCCAACTCAGGTCGTCATGTTGTGACCATACGGGCAGGGAGAGTGGTCATGACGGACTTGAACACCAGACGCCTTGATATCGACGCATTGCGGACACTTCGCGCGATCCGGCAGCATGGCGGGATCACCCGCGCGGCCGAGGCGCTTGGCCTGACACAATCAGCGGTCAGCCACAAGATCAAGCGACTGGAAGCCAGCCTTGATTGCGAGCTTCTGAACCGCCGGCAAGGCGCGCCGACCTTCACCGCGTTGGGGGAAGAACTGCTCGACTATGCCGGGCGAATTCTGGCGTTGCATGACGAAGCGCTGCTTGGCCTGACCCGGACCGAGATTGCGGGGCGCATCCTTCTGGGCCTGACCGAGGATACAAGCTGCTCGGAACTTGCCCGTATTCTGGGGCGGTTCCGCAGGTTGCATCCTCAGGTTACGGTCCGCACAAAGGTCCGTATGAGCCTGGTGCTGCGCGCGATGCTGGACCGGGGAGAACTTGACGCGGCCATCGTCCAGGTCTTTGCCCATGAGGTGCGCCCGACCGATATCGTCCTGTTCCGCGAGGCGCTTCATTGGGTGAAGTCGCCCGGGCTGGTCTTGGACACGGATGGTGCAATCCCGTTCCTGTCCTTCGACGATGATTGCTTCTATCGGCGTTGGGCGCTGGATATTGGGCAGGATGGCGGGGCGGCGCTGGAAACGGTCTTCGAATGCACAAGCGCGGCCGGGATCGTCGCCGCCGTCAATGCGGGTCTTGGCGTCGCGCTGCTGAACGAACGCCACCTGCGCCCCGAAATGCAGATCCTCTCGGACCGCTTTCCCGCCCCGCCCGCGCTGGCCTATGTCATTCGGCGCGCGAGAAAGGCAAGAAACCCGGCGCTCGACAGCCTTGTCACGGGAATCGAGGCCGAGATCAGCCGCTATGGCGGGCTTTCTTTGGCGGTTTGAAGATCCCGATCCGGCGTTGCCCGGTGCTTCGCGCTATTGAAGGCGTTCGGCATCGGGCAGTTTCCAGCTTTTGTCGAAGAGCGGTTTTTGCGGTCCGTAGAGGCGGAAAAGCAACTCGAACTTGCCCTTGGGGTCGGTGGGAACCCAGTTCGACTCTTTGCCCTCAGGTGCGTCCGGGCCGAAATAGACATCGACCGAGCCGTCGGCATTGGTCTTCACCCCCTCGGTGATCGAAGCGATGCTGGCGCGGTCCATTTCATGGATCAGTGCATGGGTTTCCCGGTCATAGGCCGTCACCGACCAATAGCGTTCGACGGGTGCGTTGGCTGGAACCGTCAGGCGATAGGTTCCCGCACCATCAAGGGCCGCCCCGTCCTTGTCTTTGCTGGTCATCAGGTAGAATTGCGCGGTGCCGATCCGCTTGATGCCGGTAAATCCCAGCGTATAGGTAACACCGCGCGCATCGACCGGGTATTCGTCGCGGTCGCCATAGCTGCTTTGCACTGCCTTCACGAAATCTGCTCGGGCCGCTGGAAACCAGCCGATGCCCTCGTTCATGACGGGAAAGCCCTTGTCATATTCGGCCGAAAGCCACGCATGCGCCTGTTTGGCAGCCTGGTCCAAGACCTTGGTCGTTGCCGCGTCGGGTGCATAGGGCTTGCCCTTCTGGATGCCGATGGCGCGCAACTGGTCGATCATGGCGCGATCCCGCTCCAGCCAAGGCTCGGTCTGCACCACGCGGTCAAGATTGGCATAGAAGCTTGCGTCATAACGGATCGTGGCATCGAACATCGCGCCGGACGCATCGACGAATTTCGTCGCGGGCGGGTTCTCGGCCTGCGTCAGCGGATAGACGGCGATCCGCTTGCCATAGGCCACGGCCTTGGCGATGTCTTCCTCGGCATGGCTGGTCATGTTCGACCGCAGAAGCGTGAAGCCCGTGAACGTGGCAGAGGGCAGGACCACGTAGCCCTCGGGCACGGTTTCCTGATAGCCCGGCGGCAGGATCAGGTATTTCCCGCCCTTGCCCTGGTCGGCCCCTTCCGGGCCGGCATCCTCAAGCGGCATTTGCCAGGCATCGACGATATTGCCCGCGATCGAGCCGCCATCGGCTGGCGGCACCTCGATCACGATCGGTCCGTCCTTCACGTTCCAGAAGGACATGAAATAGATTGAATCCGGGTTCGGCGTCAGGGTCTGGTTCTGCCAGTCCGCAGGTCGCGACCAGAACAGGATGTCGTTCTGCTTTGCCTCGGTGCGCGACAGCATTTCTTGCCGCATCAGGTCGGCGTTGACCGCCGGCATACCCCAGATCATCGCCTCGACCCCACGCCGTTCGACCATCTGCTGATCCAGGGGCAAGGCCCCATTCTGGGACCAGGCGGGGAGTGCAAGGAAACCCAGTGCCAGCGCGCCGGCAAACGCGTATTTCATGACGAGCCTCCACAGGTGACAGCACTATTGTGGGTGCCGGGCGCACCGAGTCAATTCGCTTGGAATGATCCTGACGGGGTTAGAGCTGCGCTTTCTCGCTTTGTCCTATCAAGATGGATTTCTTCTTGCCGCGCATGATCTTGTCTGAAGGAATGAGCCTCTCATTTCTCTTGGACCTGACCCGCCTTGGCCAAATGTGGGGAATTGTCTGCGGTCCTTGGGTCGATCATTCCTCGCCAGCTCGCCCACGGTACTGAAGTTCGGCGGGTCAATGCCGTTGAGATGTATCTGGGCTCCTTTTGGGGAGGAGATGCCTATCAATCGCCACGGCTCGTCTATAAAATGAGACATGTTTCACGGGCGAGATGAACATGACCTCGATTGACTTCCACCAGATCGGCCAGCGACTGAAGGCATATCGCTTGGGCCGGGGCCTTGCGGCCGAAGCGGTGGCCGATGCCTTGGGCATCTCGCGCGCTGCGGTCTATCGGATCGAGGGTGGCGGAGTCGTCAAGATCGAGACGCTGGAAAAGCTGGCGAGCCTGCTGGAAACCAGCGTCGCCTCGCTACTCGGCGCGGGGGTCGAGTATTACGACAATGTTCTCAGCTATTTCGAACGGATGCGGCAGGCCGAGGAAGACGCGGATCAGGTCATCGCCTATTTCCCGCCGACGTCGTATCTGCTGACCTCGGACGCCTATATGGCCCCGCTGCGACAGGCGTTGCTGGAAGCGGAATCGGGCAATAGTCCGACCCATGGTGAAATGGCCGAGGTCGACGCGATCATGGCCATACTTGAAGAACGCAAACGTGCCCGCGCCAAGCGCAGGCTGAGTGTCATCAACTTTGTCAGCGCGCCCGAGGTCGAACGCTGGTTGCGCACCGGCGTGGTCGGAAGGTTCGACCTGCTCGCTGATATTCAGGTCGAACGCCGTCTGGCCGCCCGTCGCGAAGTCGAGCACCTGATCTCGCTGATTGAAACCGAGCCGATGGGCGTGCAGATCGGCGTGATCGATTCGACCCTGCCGAACCTTACGTTCCAGACCTTCCGTCGCAGCGGCAAGGCCTTGGTTTGCATAAGTCCATTCCGCCTGACTGGTGATCTTCCCAACCTTCGCTCGGGTGTGGCGATGGTGACCAGCGATGCCGAGCCGGTGCGCCTTTACGAACGCCTGACGGAAGACATGTGGCGCCGTTCGCATCGGGGCGAATCTGCGATTCGTATCCTGCGGGGCGTACTGGACCGCACCGCCGCTCTCGACAGCTGACGCGAACGCCCTTGCGGGCATTCATAACCTTCGGACTGAATTACGCTTTTCAAGGAAATCTCAATTTTGAGAGCGATCTTGAATTTGATACTTGCTGAGAGTAGCGTCAGATCCAGAAGCATCAGCAGAGCTTCAGCCATTTCCTCATTGCCGCCGCAAGGCCCTGCACAAGACGGGCGCGCCTTTTGGGAACGCTCGCTCTGCCATTTTTACTGGGGGGGCCGCTATGGCGACTAACGAGATTCTGGGCCAAGAGCGCACGGGCGCACCACCGACGCAGGTGGATGCCAAGGCCCGCAAGGCCCTGTGGGGCGCGGCTATCGGCTATGCAATGGACGGCTTCGACCTGCTGATCCTTGGCTTCATGCTGAAATCCATCGCAGCCGATCTGGCGCTTTCGCAAGCGCAGGCCGCCTCGCTGGTCACGGCGACGCTGGTCGGCGCGGTGCTGGGCGGGATCGGCTTCGGCATGCTGTCGGATCGCGTCGGGCGTATTCGCGTCCTGACCTGGACCATCGTGCTGTTTGCCGTCTTCACCGGACTGTGCGCCTTGGCGCAGGGCTATTGGGATCTGCTGGCCTATCGCACGATTGCGGGCATCGGTCTTGGCGGTGAATTCGGTATCGGCATGGCGCTGGTGGCCGAGGCATGGCCCGCCAACAAGCGGGCGCGGGCATCGTCCTATGTCGCGCTTGGCTGGCAGACGGGCGTGCTGGCCGCAGCGGTGGTGACGCCGATGCTGTTGCCGACCATCGGGTGGCGGGGCATGTTCGCCCTTGGGATCTTCCCGGCGGTCGCGGCCTACTGGATCCGCCATTCGCTGCACGAGCCTGAGGTCTTCGTCGCGAAATCCAAGGACGCCCCGCGCGAATCCGCCCTGAAACTGCTGATCAAAGACAGGGAGACGACCAAGCTGAGCCTTGGCATGGTCATCCTGTGCTCGGTCCAGAACTTCGGCTATTACGGCGTGATGATCTGGATGCCGAACTATCTCGCCACCCAGTTCGGGTTTGCGCTGACCCAGTCGGCAATCTGGACCTCGGTCACGATCCTGGGCATGGTCGCGGGCATCTTCTGCTTTGGCCACATGGCAGACCGCATCGGCCGCCGTCCGACCTTCTTCACTTACATGCTGATGGCGACCGTGATGGTGCTGATCTATTCGCGCCTGAGCAATCCCAACGAATTGCTGGTCGTCGGCGCGGTGATGGGCTTCTTCGTCAACGGCATGATCGGTGGCTATGGCGCGCTTATCAGCGAGCTTTATCCGACCTCTGCCCGAGCGACGGCCCAGAACGTCCTGTTCAACATCGGCCGTGCCGTGGGCGGTTTTGGCCCGCTGGTCGTCGGCGCCATTGCGGCGGCCTGGAGCTTCCAGGCAGCGATCGCGATGCTGGCGGCGCTGTATCTGCTCGACTTCTTTGCGATGTGGTTGCTGATCCCCGAGCGCCGCGGCGCGCAACTGGACTGACCGGAGGCTGTCATGGGATCGACGACGACCTTGCCTGGCGCCATGGACAAATCGACCGGGGGGTGCTCCTGCGCGCCCTGGTCCCCCAGCATCGTGGCCGAATTGGCCGAGGTGATCCGCAATCACCCCGTCAATGGCGAATACCGGCATCTGGTGGTGAGTTGCAGCGCCGAGGCTGCCGCCGCGCAGCCGGGCCAGTTCTTCCAGCTGCTGTGTCCGCAGCCGCCGGGCGAGGCGCCCTATCTTCGCCGTCCCATGAGCCTTTATGGCGCGTTCCCCGACAAGGGGCAGGTCGAGTTTCTCTATAAGGTCACGGGCGCAGGAACGCGAGGGCTGGACATGTTGAAGCCGGGGGACCGGCTGGACATCATGGGCCCGCTGGGCGTCGGCTACACGCTGAACCCCGGTCTTCGCCACATCGTCGCCGTTGGCCGCGGCGCGGGGTTGGCCACGTTGGCACCGCTGGCTCGTGCGGCGCGCCTGAACGGTACGAAGGTGACGGCTGTCTTCAGTGCCCGGCGCCCCGATCTGGTGGTCTCGGTGGACCTGTTCCGTGACGAAGGCGCGGATGTCGTCGTCGTCACGGACCAGGAACAGACCAGCGGCCCCGCCAATGTCGAACGCATCCTTCGCGGCTTGATCGCCGAGGGGCGGTGCGACGCATTCTACACCTGCGGCTCCAGCCGCCTGATGCGGGTGCAGCAGCGGTTGGCGCAGGAATACGGCTTGCCCGGCCAGGTCGCGATGGAGCAGCAAATGGCCTGCGGCATTGGCCTGTGCTATTGCTGCGTCCGCGATTTCAACGTCAACGGAGAGATCGTCAACCGCCGCGTGTGTTGGGACGGGCCGGTCTTCGACCTGATGGAGGCCCTGCCATGAGCATGAATGTCGACCTGTCCGTCGATATCGGCGGCCTGCGGCTTAGAAATCCGGTGATGCCCGCCTCTGGCACCTTTGCCGAAGGGCTGGAAAAGGTCATGGATTTCAACCGGCTGGGCGCTTTCGTCACCAAGACGATCACGCGCGAACTGCGCACCGGCAATCCGCTTCCGAGAGTCGTCGAGCAGCCCGGAAGCCTGATCAACGCCATCGGCATTCCGTCCAAGGGCGTTCCGTATTTCGTGAATACGACCCTGCCGCATTACCGGCCCTTTGACACGCCGCTGGTCGTCAGCATCTCGGCCCCGACCAGCGAGGGGTTTGCCAGCCTTGCCGCGGAACTGAGCGCCGTTCCGGGCATCGCCGCGATCGAGGCAAATATCTCGTGCCCGAATATCGAGGAGGATGGCAAGGCCTTCGCCATGCGTGCCGACTCGACCGAACGCGTGACCAAGGCGCTGCGCGCAGCGACGCATCTGCCGCTTTGGGTCAAGCTGACCCCGAACACCGGGAACGTTCCCGAAATTGCACTGGCCGCCGAGGCGAGCGGCGCGGATGCGGTCGTGGTCTCGAACACGATCCTTGCGATGGCGATCGACCTCAAGACCTTCAAGCCCAGCCTTGGAAATATCATGGGTGGGTTATCCGGCGCTGCGATCAAGCCCATCGTGCTGCGGCAGGTCTTCCAATGCGCGCGGGCAGTGCGGATCCCGGTCATCGGCTGCGGGGGCATCTCGACCGCCGAGGATGCGGTGGAATACATGCTCGCCGGCGCAAGCGCGGTGCAGGTCGGTACCGCCACGTTCCTGCAACCCGCCGCCATGACCACGATCATCGATGGGCTGCGCACATTCTGCATGCGTCGCGAGATTGCCCGCGTCACCGATCTGGTCGGCGGCGTCGTGGTCGAAGAGGCCGATGAACCCGACCTGGCATGGGTCGACCCGGTCGCAGCATCATGACCTTGCTGGCGACGAACGACCGTCGGAATGTCTTTGTCGGAGACGAGGATGATCGCATCCTGGCATCCGAACTGTTCGACAGCCTGCAAGCCGCCACGTTCGACGGCACCGGCATCACGCGCGAAGCCTATTCCGCGCGCGAATCCCTGGCGCTGGACATTGTCGAGAATAAGGCCCGCGCGCTTGGCCTGTCGACGGAACGCGATGCGGGTGCGAACCTTGTGATCACGCTGGAGGGGACCGAACCGGAGCTGCCTTTCCTTGCTTGTGGGTCGCATCTGGATTCCGTCCCTCAGGGTGGAAACTACGACGGTGCCGCCGGGGTGATCGCGGGACTCGCGATCCTTGCGGGGTTCAAGGCCGAGGGCTTTCGCCCCCGCCGCAGCCTGAAGGTCTTTGGCCTGCGTGGAGAGGAAAGCTCGCGCTTTGGTCGGGCATATATGGGGTCGAGCGCGCTTCTGGGGGCGTTGCGCCCCGAAGAGCTTGACGCTCGCGACCGGGACGGGGCCTCGCTGGCTGACAGCATGGCCGCGCTTGGCATCGATATCGCAAGGGTGCGGCGGGGCGAGTGCCTGCTGGACCCGGCACAGGTGGCAGGCTGGATCGAGCTGCACATCGAACAGGGCCCGGTGCTGGTCGCGCGCGACCTGCCGGTCGGAGTCGTGACCGGGATCCGGGGCAACCTGCGCCATCGCGCGGTCGAGTGCCGTGGAGAGGCGGGGCATTCAGGGGCGGTGCCGCGCTGGCTGCGGCGTGACGCGGTCTTTGCGACAGCCGAGCTTATCGGGCATCTGGACCGACATTGGCGCACCCTGCTTGAGCGCGGGCGTGACCTTGTCGTCACCTGCGGTGAAATGGGGACCGATCCGCGCGAACACGCCATTGCCCGCATTCCTGGCACCACCCGTTTCAGCTTCGAGGTGCGCAGCCAGAATGCCGAGACGCTGGAAACCTTCTACGACATCTTCCGCTCGGAATGCGCCATGATCAGCGAGGAACGCGGCGTGAGCTTCGAGTTCGACCGTCGGGTTGAATCGAAACCCGCTTTGCTGGATGCAGGCTGGATCGCGCGACTGAAATCGGCGGCCGAGGCGCTTGGCCTGCCTGCCGAGGAAATCCCCAGCGGGGCGGGGCATGACGCGGCGGTCTTCGCCAATGCGGGGATCGCCTCGGCAATGGTCTTCGTGCGCAACGAACATGGCTCGCACAACCCGCAAGAGGCGATGGAGATCGACGATTTTCTGTCCGGAATCGCGGTCATGCGCATCGCCATCCGCGAGGCGCTGCAATGATCCGGCAAATCCTTGATCGTGGCGCAGTCCGTGCCTTGCGCCGCGCCAATGACCGGCTTAGGCCGGTTGCGCGCCCCGTGCGGCCTGCCGGGCGCGTCCCGCGTCTCGCGGGCCATATTGTGGTTTATGGGGGCGGCGCAGTCTCGTCCGGGTCGTTGCAGGAGGAAAGCCGATGAGCGCACAACAAGCTGGTCGGACCGTCGCCGAAATGCTGATCGATGCCGGGGCCGTCCATGTCAGCACGGATCGCCCCTTCTTTCTGGCCGCCGGCTGGGCCAGCCCGGTCTATGTGGATGTGAGGCTGCTTTTCGGTGCGGCTGCGACGCGGCGCGTCGTGACCGATCTTGCCGCAGATTTCCTTGCCGGACCGCTGGCTGGGCACGGTTTCGACGCCATTGCCGGGGCCGAGACGGCGGGCATGCCCTTCGCGACCACCCTTGCCGATCGGTTGGACATGGACTTGCGCCATGTGCGCAAGCGGCCCTTGGGCGCGGGCCACAATGCTCAGGTCGAAGGTGGCCCGGTCGACGGGCGCAGGGTTCTGCTTCTGGATGACCTGACCACCGACGGCAGCAGCAAGCTTAGCTTTGCGCGCGGCCTGCGCAGCGCGGGCGCGGTGGTCACGGACGTTCTCACGATCTTCTATCACGACGCATTCCCAGGCACGCGTGAGCGTCTGGCCAATGCCGGTCTGTGCCTGCATAGTCTTGCAACCTGGCAGGATGTGCTCGCCTTGAAGAGCAATCTGCCCGCTCCGCATCGCGCCGTGGTTGAAGAATTTCTTGCCGATCCGGTGGTCTGGTCCGCGCGCCACGGCGGTCGGGCGGACAGGCCGGCAGGCTGAGGCCCCGCGCGGCAGGGCACACCATTCCACCCGGACCGGGGAACCGGCGGGCAAGGAAACTTCGGAAGGATGGAAGGATAGACCCATGAAAGAAGTCCTGAACTGGCTGCAGACCCAGCCCGGCGGCATCGGCACCTATGTCGCCCTGAACGAGCGCATCCTGAAGGCGCTGCCGGGTGATCCGGCGAACGCGGGCGTCGCGCGCCTGCTGGCGGAACTGACCGGCCGCTTTGTCGAAACCGTCGATCGCGAACCCCTGCCCTCGGCCGTCGACCGCGCGGCCATGCAAATCCTGAAATCCTGGCTTGAGCGCATCGTCGCTGTCCAGAATGCCAGCGCCGAGGACAAGCTTGCGCTGATCAATGAACTCGCGCTTGCCGAGATCTCGCCCGAGTGACGCCAACTCCCCTGTGGGGCGCGCGATCGGTGGCGCGCCCCTCAATCTCGCCACCTGCTGCCTGATCCGCTCGATAGCCGGCGCGCATCCGCCCACCTGCACGCCTCGAGGCTGAGGTGTTATTTCCTGGCAATCCTGTGCAAGCCCGCGTGATCTGCGAACTTCACCTTGCCTCTGGCTTTCAATTTTGATTATCGCGACATGCGGAGTCGCGACAAACAGGCATCGCGACATTTCAGGACCTCGGCATGACGACACAGGATTTTGCGGGCGCGCATGAAGCGCAGTCGCAATCGGTTTTGCAAAACCAGAACTATCGGCATTTCATCGCCTCTCGGACCTGTTCATCGCTTGCTTTCCAGTCCCTGACGGTCGCGATGGGTTGGATGATCTATGAGCTGACGGGCTCGGCCTGGATGCTGGGATGGGTCGGGTTCTTCCAGTTCCTGCCGATGCTCATCTTGACCTTCGTCGTGGGCGCGGTCGCCGACCGCTATGACCGCCGCCGCATCGGGCTTGTCTGCCAATGGGTCGAAGCGGCGACGGTAATCGTCCTGGGACTTCTGGTCTGGCAGCAAAGCCTGACCCCAACCGGCATCCTGGTCGCGGTGGCAGTTCTGGGGGCGGCTCAGGCATTCGAACGTCCGACGATGGCCTCGTTGGTGCCGGGGATCGTGGGGCCGGGCATGCTGCAACGCGCAATCGCCACTTCGACCTCGTTCATGCAGACCGCGCTGATCGTCGGTCCGGCCTTGGGTGGCGTGCTTTACGGCTTCTGGCACATCCTGCCCTTCATCTTCTCGGGCGTGCTGTTTCTTGCGGCGGGTTACAGCGTCGGCACGATCAAGGTGTTGAACGTCGCGCAGGCCGCGCGACCGCCGGTCACGCTGCGAACGGTGTTTGCGGGGGTAGGCTTTATCCGGCGGACACCGGCGGTGCTGGGGATGATCTCGCTGGACCTGTTCGCGGTTCTGCTGGGCGGTGCAACGGCGCTGCTGCCGATCTTTGCTTCGGACATCCTGCAGGCGGGACCGCTGGGCCTTGGCCTGCTGCGTGCAGCGCCGGCGGTTGGCGCACTTGGCATGTCGATCTATCTGGGGCGAGCCCCGATCACGAGCGGCGCGGGCCGAAAGATGTTCGCGGCAGTCGCAGTTTTCGGGCTTGCGACCATTCTGTTCGCGCTGTCGAAAAGCGTCGCTGTTTCAATTCTCGCGCTGCTGGTCGTCGGGGCCTCGGACAATATCAGCGTGGTGGTGCGTTCATCCCTTGTGCAGCTGATGACGCCGGACGAGATGCGGGGCAGGGTCAATGCCGTGAATTCGCTTTTCATCGGGACGTCGAACCAGCTTGGCGAATTCGAAAGCGGCATGATGGCGGGCTGGCTGGGACCGGTCGCCGCAGGGGTGATCGGCGGGCTTGGAACCCTTGCCGTGGTCGCGGTCTGGATGACCGCATTTCCGGTCCTGCGCCGCGTCGAAAGACTAGACGGCAGCTGAGGGCAAAGGCGACCATGCGCGGCCGCCGTAGTTTGACAGCGGACGCTGACGAGTCGGCCTTGCCCCCGCCGTCGCTGCTAGCGCGCTACCGTGACCGTGACATGGGCGCGTGCGACCACGTCGGCGGCGACCGATCCGATCATCAGCCGTGACAATCCGCGCTTGTTGCCGGTGCCCACGACGATCTGGTCGTAGCCGTTATCCTCGGCATAGGCGACGATCCCGGCTGCTGCTTCACGGCTGACAAGGCTGACCTGCTTGGGTTCCGAGACCCCATTTTCGCGCGCGATTGACGCGGCATGGTCGAAGATTCCGGCGATTTCCTGATCGCTCCAATGTTGGATCATCGGGCCGCGCGGTCCCCCATGCGCAATATTGACCACGCAGATGGTCAAAGGCGCGCCATATTTCGCGGCCAGTTGCGCTGCATATTGAATTGCGATGTCGGAATGGGGCATTCCGTCCGTCGTCGTCAGAACCTTGCCAATCAACTTGATTTCTCCCTCGGTCCAATCCTTGGGCAAGTGTTGCATCTGCCCGATCAGTTTGTCACCGAGTTTCGAGGATGCAGAGGCAATTGCAGGAGACGCCGCCCGAAGCATTCGCCAAGAAAAAGCCGGACCGTCGGGGTCGACGATCCGGCAGGTGGGGAAGTTCGCTGCATGGGTGGCCCCGGGCGGGGCCACATGTCCCGGGGTCAGCGGCTGGCCAGAGCCTCGCCGCGCAGGCGGACATATTCGGTTTGGGGCACCGGGATGGCATCGGGGTTGCCCAGATCCTCCATGCGGACGCGATAGGTCTCGCGCGCGGACCAGGCGGCGGCGGCGGCGATCACGGTGATCGCGAAGGCGATCGAGCCCACCACCATCGGCACGTTGGTCGAACCGGGGGGGGCGACGGTGGCGAACAGCGCCGGCAGCAGGGCGGTGATCGTCGTGCCGATATTCTGCGAGATCGCCATCGAGGACACGCGTGTCCGGGTCGGGAACAGTTCGGGATAGAAGCTTGGGAAGATCGCGTTATAGCCCTGATAGACGATGCCCCACATCAGCAGCGACATCAGGATCGCCAGCGGCACCGAATGGATCGAGATCGCGTAAAGATAGCCAAAGGCCAGCAGTCCCGAACCCAGCGCACCGACGATGATCGGGGGGCGGCGGCCGATCTTGTCCGACAGGTTGCCGACAAAGGGGATCACCGCACAGGCCAGGATGTTGCCCATGACCGGGATCCACAGATAGACGTCCTTGTGGAAGCCGATGCCATAGGCCGCCTGCACGGCATAGGCCGCGCCAAAGACAGTGGCGACGACAGGGATCGTGTTCATCAGCGCCATGCAGATCACGCGGATCATGTCGGGCCAGCTGGTGCGGATCGCCTCGACCACGGGCGAGCGCGCGGTCGCCTGCTGGGCTTCTTCCTTCTGGAAGGCCGGGGTTTCGTCGACCTCGCGGCGGATGATCCAGCCGGCGACGATCACGACGAAGCTCAGCAGGAAGGGAATGCGCCAGCCCCAGCTGTTGAAGGCGTCGTCGGGCATGAAATGTGCCAGCGGCAGGAAGACGGCCGCGGCCAGGATCTGGCCCGCCTGCACGCCCTGCAGGGTGAAGCTGGCAAAGAATCCGCGACGTCCGAAGGGCGCATGTTCAAGCACCATTGAACTGGCCCCCGAAATCTCGCCCGCGACGGCGAAGCCCTGGACCAGTCGCAGCACGACCAGCAGGATCGGCGCCAGAATTCCGACCTGGCTGTAGGTCGGCAGCAGGCCGACCAGCAGGGTCGAGATCCCCATCATGAACATGCACAGGATCAGCACGTTCTTGCGCCCATGCGTGTCGCCCCAATGGCCCAGCACGAAGGCGCCGATAGGCCGCGCGACATAGCCCACGCCATAGGTCGCAAGCGAGGCGATGATCGCCACGCGCGGATTTTCGGACGGGAAGAAGATCTGCGGGAACACCAGCGAGGCGGCGGTCGCGTAGATGAAGAAGTCGTAATATTCCAGTGCCGAGCCGATCCAGCCGCTGGCCGCAGCCTTGCTCGACTGGCTCTTGGCCCGCGCGGACACGGGGTTTGAAGCGGTCATGATAACCTCCCAGATTGCGGCGCCGGCTCCTCAGGCGCTGTGGCTGTGACACATCGCAAAGGGCTTTCGTAACGTCAAAGACCGTTTGTCATGCGGCGTTAACACGATGTTATGGACGCGTCCCGCGTGACGTTCGGTCGCGGATCAAGGTGATGGGTCATCCCGTTGATATCGTGGGGGCGCTCAGGCGGCGTCGGCCACCTGCTGCGCGATGCGCCAGCCAAAGACAACCGCGGGTCCGATCGTCGTTCCGGGCCCCGGATAGGTTCCGCGAAAGATCGAGGCGGCGTCGTTTCCACAGGCGTAAAGGCCCTCGATGGGTGCGCCGGCAGTGTTCAGCACACGCGAATCGACGTCGCAATCAAGTCCACCGCTGCCGGCAAGGTCGATCGGCACCACCCGCAGCGCGTAATATGGCGCGGTCCCGATGGGGCCAAGACAGGGGTGCCCGGCGACCTCGGCATCGCCGTTGAAGCGGTTCACGACGGATGAGCCGCGCCCGAAATCGGGGTCGCTGCCCGCTGCAGCATGGGCATTGTTCGCAGCCACGCTGTCGGTCAGTCCCGCGGCATCGACGCCGATGCGGGCGGCCAGTGCAGGGATGCTGTCGGCCCGTTGCAGATAGCCGCGCCGCAGCAGTCTGGACAGGCCGCGCCCACCCGGCAGCACCAGCCCAAGCCCATAGCGGCGGATGAAATGGTCGTCGACGACCAGCCAGGCCTGATCCAGCCCGGCGCGGATCATGCCCATGCAGAAGTCGTGATAGCTGTCGGCTTCGTTGACGAAGCGTCGCCCGTCCGGACCGACCGCGATCAGCCCCGGCTTGGCCCGGTCCAGGATGATATGTGGCCAGACCGCGACCTTGTCGCCGCGCCCGGGCAGCAGCGAGCAGGGCATCCACAGCCCCGCGCTGTCGCAACCATCGCCAAGCGCGGCCCCCGCGCGGTCGATGGCAAGCGAGATGCCGTCGCCGGTATTGCCCTCGGGCGATTGCGAGCGCGGCGCGATCTGGGCGGGGAACAGCTTGCGGCGCAGTTCGGTGTTCCAGCCGATGCCGCCGGTCGCCAGCACGACCCCGCGCGCGCGCACCCGGCGGTCGCCCTTGGGCGTGCGGATGACCGCGCCGACGACGCGTTCGCCGTCGCGGATAAAATCGGCCAGCGCGCTTTCAAACCAGATCGGCACCTTGCGCTGGCGGAGGCTGAACAACAGCCGCCCGACCAGCGCATTGCCCATCAGCAGTCGTGTGCCGCGCGGATGGCGCAGGCGGTCGCGGCCATAACGCAGGACATTGCGTGCCGCGACGCGGAAATTTCCAACGTTGGCAAACGGGTTCAGCATTGCCGCGATCTCGTTGCGGGCAACCATCATGCCGCCCAGCCCCATGAAGACGTCACGAGGAGGACGTACCCGATCGAAATCCGGACCAAGCAGCCTGCCGTCGAATTCGACCGGCGCCAGCGCCCGTCCTCCATAGGCCGCGCCCGGCCCGTCCAGATAGTCGGGATGGGCGGTGGCCGCGACAAAGCGCAGTTCTGAATTCCGTTCGAGATCGGCGATCGCCTCCGGTCCCGAGGCCAGGAATGCCGCGCGCCTGTCATCTCCACCGCGATTGCCGACAACATGGCGCAGGAAGGTCGCGGCATCCTCGACGCTGTCGGGAACGCCGGCGCGCCGCGACAGTTCGGTCCCCGGCACCCACGTCGTGCCGCCCGAGGTCGAGGTGGTGCCCCCGACCATCGACGTCTTTTCGCACAGCAGCACCTTCAGCCCACGGATGGCACCGGTTAGCGCCGTCGTCATGCCGCCTGCGCCTGCGCCGATGACCAGCAGGTCAACCTCTTCATCGAATGTCCCGGTGTCCATCGCGTGTCTCCCCTTCGCCATGCGCAGGAAGAAATTGCCACGGCAGGCACAAAAATGGAAGTGATTTTTAGAATTGAATATGATTCCATTTAGGCGAGTCGCAGGAGGAGACAGGATGACGAATGGACGCGAAGCGCGGCGGGTTCTGCTGATCGGGGGAACTGGCTTCATCGGGCAAAGGGTGGCCGCGACGCTGCTGCAGCAAGGGATCGTGCCCCGGCTTTTCGATCTGGAAGGGGCGATCCGGCGCATGGACCCGCTGCCGGGTTGCGAGACGGTCGTGGGCGATGTGACCGACGCGACGTCGCTTGACGCAGCGGGGCAGGGGTGTTCGGGCATCGTCCATCTGGCCGGGCTGATGACGGTCGATTGCGCCCGCGACCCGGCGCTGGCGGTGCGGGTGAACGTGCTTGGCTCGACCCTGGTGTTCGAATTGGCGCGGCGGATCGGGGCGCCGGTTGCCTATCTCAGCAGCGCTGCGGTCTTTGGACCGGAAAGTGCCGCGACCCCGCACCCGATGTCGCTGTACGGCGTCACCAAGCTTGCGGTGGAGGGCGTGGCACGGGTCTGGGCCACGGATCACGGCGTCCCCAGCCTCGGCCTCAGGCCCTACATCGTCTATGGTCCGGGGATCAGCAGCGGCATCGCGGCGGGCCCGTCGATCGCACTTGCGGCCTCGGTCCGGCGTGAGGCGGCGCAGATCCGCTTTTCGGGCCGGGTCGGCTTTGTCCATGTCGATGACGTGGCCCGCCTGCTGGCCGCCGCGATGACGCAGCCGATGCAGGGGGCAAGCGTCCTGACCATGGCGGGCGACACGCGCGAGATGACCGAGTTCACTGCCGAGCTTGCCCGGCAAAGCGGTTGGGATGGCATCGGGATCGAGGGTGTGCCCCTGCGCATCCCGGCCGACCTTTCCTCGGACCCGGTGCCCGCCGGACTGGGCGACCATCCGGTCACGCGGATCGAGGAGGGGATTGCCCGGACGCTGGCCGAACTGTGCGGGGCCTGAGGCCCCGCACGCTGTCTCAGGCGGCATCCTCGATATGTCCGCCCAGGAAAAGTTGGCCGACGCGCGGATCGGCCAGCAGCTTGTCGGCACGGTCGAACATCCGCGTCTGGCCCAGTTCCAGCACCAGCCCGTAATCGGACATGGCTAGTGCGGCCTTGGCGTTCTGCTCCACCATCAGGATCGTGACACCCTGATCGCGCAACCGGATCAGGGTCTGGAACACTTCCTGCACGAGATTCGGGGACAGCCCGATCGAGGGTTCGTCGATCAGGATCAGCTTCGGGTCCAGCAGCAAGGCGCGGGCGATTTCCAGCTGCTTCTGCTGGCCCCCCGACAACTCGATCGCCTTCTGGTCGCGGCGCTCGCGCAGCATGGGAAACTGGTCCATGACCTGCTCGATCCGTTGTCGCACCTTGCCCTGATCCTTGGCGGTAATGCCCCCCAGTTCGAGGTTATGGAACACCGACAGTTGCGGCACGACGTTGCGCCCCTGCGGGACATAGGTGACGCCGCGGGCGATCATTTCGGCCGGGCGCTTGCGGGTCACGTCCTCTCCCTCCAGCAGGACCTGGCCGGAATGGATGTTCAGAAGCCCGAAAATGGCCTTGAACACCGTGGACTTGCCCGCGCCATTCGGCCCGATCACCGTGGTGATCGAGGCTTTCGGAATGGTGAACGAAGTGCCGTTCAGGATGGTGATGCGGCCATAGCCGCCGGTGACGTCCCTGACTTCCAGCATGTCAGCCCCCCAGATAGGCGTCGATGACCGTCTGGTTCGCCCGGATTTCGTCCGGCGAGCCTTCGGCGATGATCTCGCCCTGCGCCAGCACGATGATGCGTGTGCAAAGCGACATGACGAATTCCATGTTGTGCTCGATCACGACGAAGGTGGTGCCGTGCTCGCGGTTATAGGTCAGCAGACGTTCCTTGAGATGGGCCAGCATGGTCAGGTTCACGCCCCCCGCCGGTTCGTCCAGCAACACGATCCCCGGCCCCGCCATGAAGGCCATCGCGGCATCGACCAGCTTCTGCTGGCCATAGGACAGCGACCCCGCCTGCGTGTCGCGATAAGGTGTCAGGTGGAAGAACTCGATCAGCTGCTCGGCCTTGCCGGTCAGCCCGGCATCGGGCTTGCCGAACAAGCGCGACAGCATCGAACCTTCGTGCTCCTGCCCAGCAAGGATGACGTTGTCGAGCACGCTCATCTTCGGGAAGACCGAAAGCTGCTGGAAGGTCCGGCCGACTCCCATCAGCGACAGATCCGCCGGTCTGACGCCGTCGGTCGGGCGGCCCAGGATCTCGCAATGGCCGGCACTTGGCCGCAACTGGCCCAGGATGCAGTTGAACAACGTCGACTTGCCTGAACCGTTCGGCCCGATCAGGCCCAGGATCTCGCCTTTCTGGACATCGAAGCTGACGCCGTTCACCGCCTTGATCCCGCCGAAATGCTTCGAGATGTTGCGGACGGAAAGGATGGGTGCGTTCACAGCTGGAACCCCTTCTTCATGTCGGCGCGCTGCTCCTGCTTCGGACGGAACTGGTTCCAGATCCTTTGTCCAAGTCCGATCAGCCCGTTGGGCGAGAATACCATCAGCAGGATCACCAGCGTCGAATAGATGATCAGGTAGTAGCCCTCGGTGAAGCGCAGCAGCTCGGGCAGCAGGATGACCACGGCAGCGCCCAGCATCGGGCCGAAGAAGAAGCCAGCGCCCCCGACCACCACCATCAGAAGCAGTTTCAGCGAGTGGAACAGCGCGAAACTGCCCGGCTCGATGAACTGCACCAGCGGCGTTTGCAGCGCGCCCGCCAGCCCTCCGAAGGCCGATCCGATGGCAAAGGCCAGAAGTGTCTGGCGGCGGATCTTCAGCCCCAGAGATTCCGCGCGGATCGGGTTCTCCCGCAGTGCCTTGAAGGCCCGGCCCCAGGGCGAATGCAGGATCCACCACATCACGAATGCCGCGATGACGAAGCAGGCCAGCGTGAAGTAATAGAAGTTCAAATTGCTGTCCGTGGCTATGCCCAGCACGCTGGGCCGCGGCATCCCGACCAGCCCGAACGAGCCGCCGGTGATTTCCTCCTCGTTGCGCAGGACGAGGAACAGCAGGATGTTGAAAGCCAGCGTCACGAAGGCCAGGAAATGGTGCTGGACGCGTAGCGCCGGCCAGCCCAGCAACAGCCCCACCGCGAAGCATGAGGTGATGGATACGGCGACGGCGGCTATCCAGGGCAGGCCCGCCAGCGTCATAAGCGCCGTGACATAGGCACCGATCCCCATGAAGCCGGCCTGCGCCATGCTGACCTGTCCGGCATAGCCCAGCGTCAGGTTCAGCCCCATCGCCGAGATCGAGAACAGAAGCCACGATGTCAGCGTATAGATGATGTAATTCCCCTGCCCGAGCGGGGCCAGCACAAGGGCGACGACGCCAAGTGCGATCAGGATCAGTCGGGTCCGGGTCATCATACCGCGCGTCCTTCCTTGGTGCCCAACAGCCCTTGCGGGCGAAGCAGGATGATGGCGATCAGCAGGATCAGCGGCATCGCCTGCCGGTATTCGGCCGAGACATAGACCGCGGACAGGTTGTCGATCACCCCGATCAGCAGCCCGCCGACCAGCGCGCCCCTGATCTGGTTGAAGCCGCCGACGATGGCCGCGATGAAGGCGACCAGGCCCAGCGTTTCGCCATTGGAGAACTTGGCGAGGTAGACGGGCGAGATCAGCACCGAGGCGATGGTTGCCAGCGCCGCGTTGATCAGGAAGGTGTAAAGCACCATGCGCTTCACATCGACGCCCAGGATTTCGGCTACGGCCGGGTTCTGCGCGCTGGCCTGCATGCAGCGGCCGGTGCGGGTGCGGTTCAGGAACAGTTGCAGTCCGCCGATCGCCAGCATCGAGACAAGCAGGTTGCAGATGTCCTGCACCGAGACGCTGGCGCCCGCGACATTATAGACCGTCTGCGGAAAGATCGCCGGAAAGGGCTGGGCGGTCGCGCCATAGAATTCCTTGACGCTTTCCTTCATCAGAAGGCCAAGGGCGATGGTGGCGATGACCAGCGGCAATGTGCCATGAGGCAGCATCGGTTCGACCACCAGTTTCTTGAAGGCGACGCCCAGGATCAGCAGCGACAGGATCAGCGCAAAGCCGATCGCGGGCCACATCGGCAGCCCCATCCCCATGCCGATCAGCACGAAGAAGGCGGGCAGCATGACGAATTCGCCCTGCGCAAAGTTGATGGTCTGCGACGCCTGCCACAGCAGGGTAAACCCCACCGCGGCAAGTGCATAGATGGAGCCGGCGGCAAGGCCGGAAATCAGGATCTGGATAAGCTCGGCCATGTGAACCCCGAGTCAGGTTGCGACAAACCGGGCCAGGCCGGCGAAGTCGGCGCCAGCCTGCCCTTGGCAGCGATGCCGCGCCCGGTCAGGGCGCGGCCTTTGCGGGATCGGATCAGTTCGGCGGCAGGATCGCCTTGACGACCTGCTTGCCGTCCTTGACCTCGACGAAGAAGCTTTCGCGCGACATCTCGCCCGTGTCGTCCCAGCTGACATCCATCAGCACGCCGGGGCAGTTGGCGGCCTTCAACGTCAGCCCATGCATCTTGTCGGCGATGGCCTGGCTGTCGGCCTTGCCGACCAGTTCGGTCACGCACTTGATCGTATAGGCCGCAGTATAGCCTTTGATGGCGTTGTGGTCGGGCGTGTAATTGTACTTCGCCTTGAATTTCTCGACCATCTCGGTCATCGCCGGAATATCGGCGTCGGGGGTCAGGCCGACATGGCCCATCGCGCCATTGGCGGCATCCCCGGCCAACTCGATCACCTTATGGCCGATCAGCGTGGTTTCACCGACCAGCGGTTGGGTCACGCCCTGTTTGCGCGCCTCGCGCAGAAAGCGGGCGCTTTCCTCTTCGGTCAGATAAACGAAGACGGCATCGGCCTCGACGCCCTTCAGCTTGACCACGTCGGCCGAGAAATCGTTCTGCGCCTGCTCGGTCGGGATGTCGGCCACGATCTCGAAACCGTAGTTTTTGGCCTCCTTCTCGAACGAGCTGTGCCCGCCCTTGCCGAATTCGGTATTGGCCCAGACCACGGCGACCTTTTTCACGCCCATCTCGTCGGCCATGTATTTCGCCATCTTCGGCACGCCCTTTTGCGATCCGAAGGCGGTGCGGAAAATATAGGGGTTGTTCATCGAGGTGATCGAGGGTGCCTCGGACCCAGTGAATTGCGGGATGCCCGCCTGTTTCGCGACCAGCATGTTGACCACGGTCGAGGACGAGAAGACGGTCCCCGTCAGCGCCACGACGCCATCGTCGATCGCCTTCTGGACCATGGCGCGGCTGACCTGCGGGTCGGTCTGGCTGTCATATTCCCCAAGTGCGACCTGTTCGCCGAGGACACCGCCGGCGGCGTTGATTTCCTCGAATCCCATCTTCACGCCATCGCGGAAGTTGGTGCCGGCGGCGGCACCCGGACCGGAAAGCTCGGCGATCGAGCCGATCTTGATCTCGGCCAGCGCAGGCAGTGCGGACAGGGCCAGCGCGGTCGCGGCCGTTCCGATCAATGTTCTGAACATTCGTTGTCTCCTCCCAAGGATCCGGGTTCTTTTGGCCAGGGCTGCGGCACCCGGTCGCCGCGTCCTGGACGGGATGCGCCAGGGCGGTCCCGATTCTGTTCAAAGATGCGGCAAGCCTCTCCCGTGACCTGCCGCGTCCAGTCTGCACAGGCGCCCAAGGGCTGGCGAGTGCCGTTAATTCATGCCCTGTAACCTTATGTTAATCTAGCGCGATCTTGCGGCTTCCCATCAGCAGTTCGGCCAGCAGCACGGCCTGCGCCTCGAACATGGCCGAGCCGGGCATGGTGGCGCAGCCGCGCGCCCGCGCCTGAGCGATCAGAGGCGGAATCGCCGGTCGCGTCACGACGTCGGAAACGAATTGGTCGGGGGTCAGAAGTTCCGTGCGCACCGGCAGGGGATCGCCCTCGCGCATTCCCAGAGGAGTCGCATTTGCCACCAGCGCAAAGCCGCGGGGATCGGTGTCGCTGATGCGGACCCGGCCGGGAAACGCGGCGTCCAACCGCGCGACAAGGGCGTCGCGTCGCGCCGTGTCGATGTCGTGCAGGGCAAGTTCCGACGCGCCGCGGGCCAGAATCTCATAGGCGATGGCCGCACCGGCGCCCCCGGTCCCGACCAGCAGCGCCGGCTTGCCCGAGACATCGAAACCCTCGGCCCTGACGCCGTCCATATGGCCCTGTCCGTCGGTCGCGTCACCGATCCAGTCGCCCTGATGGTCGCGGATCATGATGTTGACCGCCTCTGCGGCCCGCGCCCGCGCCGTGACCCTGGCGCAGAAATCAAGGCACGGTCCCTTGTGCGGCACGGTGACGACGATGCCGGGGCAGTTCCTGACCTTGCCCGCCTGTTCCAGCCAGTCGGGCAGGTCGGCGGGCAGGACATGCATCGGGACGACCATGCCGTTATAGCCGCGCTCGGCCATGATCTGGCTGAGCGAGGTTGGCGATTTCACCTGGCCGATCGGGTGTCCGATGATGGGGAAGATCGCGGTTTCGCCGTCGATCCGCAGCAGTTGTGACATCTTGCCTCCTCGCAGTTCCGTCCCGAAGCCCACCGCGATTCCGGCATGGGATTCGCTTGTCCTGTCAGCGAGATTAGCAAATGTGGAATGACATTCAATAATAAAATTGACTTCTGAAATTTGATCTGACTTTATGCGGAAAAGCGGACGGAAAGGGCGGTCGCATGTCGAAGCGCATAGCAGTGGCAGTCATCGGGGCGGGGGCCATCGGTCGCACCCATGTCGATACGCTGGCCCGGATGTCCGGCCCGCACCTTGCCGCGCTGGTCGATCCGGCCGAAGGCGGTCGGGCGCTGGCCGCTGCCGCCGGCGTGCCCTGCCTGCCCGATGTCGCGGCGCTGATCGATTCCGGGCTGGCGCAGGCCGCCATCGTGGCCACGCCGAACGAAACGCATCTGCCGATCTCGGAAGCGCTGCTGCACGCCGGAATCCCTGTACTGCTGGAGAAGCCGGTGGCGGAAAGCCTTGAATCGGCGCGCCGCCTGATCGCCGTCGCCGACGTAACGGGGGTGCCGCTGCTGGTCGGGCACCATCGCCGCCACAACCCGATCATCCGCGCCGCGCATCAGGCGATCCACGCCGGCGCGATCGGTGATCTGGTGATGGCGACGGTCAATTCGTCCCTGGCGAAGCCGCCTGAATATTTCCAGGCGCCATGGCGCCGGACAAAGGGCGCGGGCGGACCGCTGCTGATCAACCTGGTTCATGAAATAGACTTGCTGCGTCACTTCTTTGGCGAGATCGCCAGCGTGCAGGCCATGGCGAGTCACCATCGCCGCGGCTTTCCGGTCGAGGATACGGCCGCCGTCTGCCTGCAATTCGCAGGCGGCGGGCTGGCCACGCTGTGTATTTCGGATGCCGCAGTCGGGCCGTGGGCCTGGGATCTTTCGGCGGGCGAGAACATGGCCCGTTTCCCTGCCCATCCGGTCAGCGCGCATCATTACGCGGGCAGCCGTGCCGGCCTGTCGATGCCGGATCTGGTCTTGTGGCAGCCGCAGGGCGCGCCCGACTGGACACGCGAATTGCAGCCCAGGCGGCTCGACTGCATTCCCGCCGATCCGTATGAGCTTCAGCTTGAGCATTTCGCCGGGCTGATCAGGAATGGAGGCGCGCCCTTGGTTTCCGCCCGCGACGCGACCGCGAACCTTGTCGTTCTGGACGCGATCCGCTCGGCCGCCGAAACCGGAAGGGCGGTCGCGGTTGACCTTTCCCCGTTGGCCTGTGAGTCTGAAACCGGTTTCAACATCGGAAGCGGATCATGAGCAGCGTTCTGGAAAAATCCCTCGCCATCGTCGAGCTTCTGGTCGATCACCCCATGGGCCTGCCGGTGACGGCGATCGCTGCCGCGACCGAACAACCCGCCAGCGGCGTGCATCGCACGCTGCAGGAACTGGCGCGGCTGGGCTATGTCCGGCAGGTGCAGGCTCAGGGTGACTACGCGCTGACGATCAAGCTGCCGGCGATGGGGCTGGGCTTCATGGGCCGCGCCGGGATCACCGATGTCGCGCAGCCCGTCATGGACCAGCTTGCCGCCGACAGCGGAGAGCTGATCCGCCTGTCCGTGATCGATGGCGACCGGTTGATCTGGGTCGCGGTGGCGCAGGGCGCGACACGGGGCCTGCGCTATGATCCGGGTCAGGAGCAGGGCGTGGTCGTCCACCTGGCCAGCTCGGCCGGGGGCAAGGCGTGGCTGGCCAGCATGACCGATGACGAGGCGCTGAACCGCGTCGGCGCGCAGGGGCTGTTGCGTCAGGCCGAGGGGCAGGGACCCTCTGCCCCGACCAGCATCACGCTGCTGCTTCAGCAGTTGGCCGAGGCGCGGGCGCGCGGCTATGCCACTGCTGTCGACAGCTATATCGCGGGTATGGCCGCGATGGCCGTCCCGGTGCGCTATCACGGCAGCGGGCCGGTGCTGGGATGCCTTTCGATCGCCGGACCAGCGGTGCGGATGACAGATGGCCGCATGGCCGAGCTTGCGCCGCGGCTGCAGGCGGCGGCGGACGAACTGGGCGGCGCGGCCGCCGGAACCAAGTATTTTCGGGCCAATGTGCGGGCGCTGGACGATGACCCGCAGGGCCGCAGAAGCGCTTAGGCGCAGGCCCGCGCCGGCGGGCTGACTGGCAGGAGAGAATGGAAGCTTCACCCGAACGCGCCTTGGCGTGCGATGTTCTTGTTGTCGGATCGGGGGCCGCGGGCCTTGCGGCGGCGGTGACGGCCGCGCATTTCGGGCTGCGCGTCGTCGTGGCCGAAAAGGAGCCAGTCTTTGGCGGCACCTCGGCCTGGTCCGGGGGGTGGCTGTGGATACCCCGCAACCCGCTGGCCCGCGCTGCGGGCATCGTTGAGCCGCCCGAGGCGCCGCGCACCTATCTGCGCAGCGAGTTGGGCAACCGCGCCAGCGACCCCAGGCTTGCCGCCTTTCTGGAGAACGGCCCCGAGATGGTGTCGTTCTTCGCCGAACATACGGCGATGCGCTGGATCGACGGCAATGCGGTCCCCGACTTCCACGAGACCGAGGGCGCGGCGCGGGGCGGGCGCTCGGTGTCCGCGCTGCCCTATGACGGGCGTGGGCTGGGCGGCTGGGCCGCAAAGCTGCGCCCGCCGCTGGACGTGGTCAGCCTGTGGGGCATGGGCATCGCGGGCGGCGCAGACATGCGCCATTTCTTCGACGCGACGCGCAAGCCGCGCTCGGCGCTATACGCCGCGCGCCGGATCGGGCGGCATCTGCGCGACCTTCTGCTGCATCGCCGGGGCACGCAGTTGGTGAACGGCAACGCGCTGGTGGCGCGGCTGATGCGCTCGGCGCTGGACGAGGGCGTGACGCTGCTCGACAGCGCGCCCGTGACCCAGCTTCTGCGCGACGATGGGCGGGTCAGCGGCGCGCGGCTGGCGACGCCGGACGGGCCGCTGGTGGTGACCGCTGCGCGGGGCGTCGTGCTGGCGACCGGCGGATTTCCCCATGATCCGGCACGACTGGACGCACTGGCCCCGCAGGCAGGTGGCGGGGCCGGGCATTTCTCGGCCGCGCCGCGTGCGAATACCGGAGACGGGATGCGGCTGGCCGAGGCGGTGGGGGCCGAGGTTGACGGCACCCTGGCATCGAACGTGGCGCTGGCCCCGGTTTCGCTGGTGCCGCGGGCCGATGGTTCGGTCGCGCATTTCCCGCATCTGATCGAACGCGCAAAGCCCGGCATCATCGCGGTGACGCCCGACGGGCGGCGCTTCGTCAGCGAGGCCGACAGCTATCACGACTTCATGGCCGCGCTGATCGCGGCGACGCCGCAGGGCAAGGCGCCCGAATGCTGGCTGGTCGCAGACCACCGGGCGCAGCGCCGCTGGGGGTTGGGCTGGTCGAAGCCCTTTCCGTTTCCGTTGGGGGGTGCGATCCGCTCGGGCTATCTCAAGCGGGGCCGGACGCTGGACGAATTGGCGGCAGCCTGCGGGATTCCGGCCGCAGCACTCGCCGAAAGCGTGGCACGCTTCAACAGCCATGCCGCGCGGGGCGAGGATCCCGAGTTTCACCGCGGCGAAAGTGCCTATAACCGCGTGCAGGGCGATGCCCGGAATGGGCCGAACCCCTCACTGGCGCCGCTGGAGACCGGCCCCTTCTACGCGGTCAGGATCGTGCCCGGATCGCTGGGCACCTTCGCCGGGCTGCGGACCGATGCGCGCGCGCGCGTCGTGGACCGGCAAAGCCACCCGGTTCCGGGGCTTTTCGCGGTCGGGAACGACATGGCCTCGGTCATGGGCGGACATTACCCGTCGGGCGGCATCACGCTGGGGCCCGGCATGACATTCGGATATATCGCCGGCCGCGTGCTGGCCGGGCAACCCGTTACCGGGCTTTCACAGGAGGAAACGCCATGAGCTATTACGAACTCGCCACGCTCGACACCGTGATTTTCGGGGGCGGCAAGGCCGCGCCGGGGATCGAGGCATGGGTCAACGCCGGGCAGGGGCGGCTTTGCGGCGCATGGGGCACCGATATCGGCACGCTGAACCGCGTGTTCGTCCTGCGCGCCTTCGACGATCTGGCCCAGCTTTACGCGGAACGCGAACGCGCGCTGCGTTCCGACAATCCCTTCGGCTGCGCCGACCTGCTGGTGAACCTGTCGATGGAAAGCTATCGCGCCCTTGATTTCCTGCCGCCAGTCCAGCCCGGCAGCTTCGGACCCATCTATGAATTTCGCACCTACAAGACGAAGTTGAACGGCATCCTGCCCACCATGGAGAAATGGCGCGAGGCGGTTCCCCCGCGCGAGGCTTATTCGAAGCTGACTGTCGCCATGTACGGCCTGGACGGTGCACCGCGCCTGACCCAGATCTGGCCCTATGAAAGCCTTGCCGCGCGCAGCGAGGCGCGGGCGAAATCCGTGGCCGATGGCAAATGGCCGCCGAAGGGTGGTCCCGACTGGCTTTCCCCAGACATGACCAGCCAGATCGCCATGCCGCTTCCGTTCTCGCCGTTGAAGTGAGCGGCATGATGACGCATCCGCTTTCGCTGGCCTTCCTGACCATCTTCGATGCCGATCCCGTTTCGGCCGTCCGCATCGCCGCCGCCACGGGCTATCAGATGGTCGGGCTGCGCATCCTGCCCGCGGCACCGGGGACCGAGTCGGATTACCCGCTGCTGGACGATGACCGCGTGCTGGCCGAGGTCCGCGCGGCGCTGGCCGATACCGGCGTCAAGGTTGGCGATGTCGAGATTGTTCGCCTGAAGCCCCAGAACGACTGGGATCTGCTCGCCCGCTTCTGCGCCCGTTGCGAGGCGCTGGATGCGCGCCACATCCTTGTCGCGGGCGACGATGCGGATACCGGGCGCCTGACGGAAAGCTTTGCCCGGTTTTGCGACATTGCCCGCCCGCATGGCCTGACCGCCGACCTGGAGTTCATGCCCTGGACCGCGGTTCCGGATCTGGCCGCGGCGCAGACGATTGTTCAGGCCGCGGGCCGTTCAAACGGCGGCGTGCTGGTCGATGCGCTGCATTTCGACCGCTCGGGTTCGACGCTGGAACAGGTGGCGGCACTTCCCGCCCAGATGATGCATTACGTCCAGCTTTGCGACGGGGCGGTGCCATTCGAACGCGACGATGCGTCGCTGATCCGCGTCGCGCGGGGCGAAAGGCTGTTTCCGGGGCAGGGCGGCATCGATCTGGTCGGGCTGGTCCGCGCGGTGCCGCCGGGCGTCACGATCAGCGTCGAGGTTCCCCATCGCCCGCTTGCGGAAAAGCTGGACGCCACCGGCCGGGCTGCAATGGCCCATGCCGCGACGATGGCGATCCTGCGGGCGGCGGGGCGGGCGTGACGCCTTGAAAATCCGGTGGGAAATCGACGCCGGTTCCGGCTAGGATCGGCGCCATGAAGGAACTGACTCTCCGCCAGGTCGAAGTAATCCGCGCCGTGATGATGGCGGGGACGATTCAGGGCGCGGCCAAGTTGCTGAACGTCTCGGCCCCCGGCATTTCCCGGTTGGTGAAGCATACCGAGGAATCGCTGGGCATCCGGCTGTTCGAACGCAAGGCGGGGCTGTTCGTCCCCTCCAGCGAGGCCTCGGCCATCTTCGAGATGGTCCATCAGGTCCACCGCCAGATGGAAAACCTGAACACCGCCGTCGCCTCGCTTCGCAAGGGGCAGGACGTGCGACTGTCCTTTGCCTCGGCCCCCTCGATTGCGCAGTTCATCGCGGCGCGCGCGATCCGGGGAATCCGGGCACGCTTTCCCGATATCTTCATCGACCTGAACATCCTGAAGATCGAGGAGACCTCGGATTACCTGCTGCTGGAGCGGGGCGAATTCGTTTTGATGAGCTCCCCCATCGAGAACTCGGCGCTGGAAAGCCTGCCGCTGGTGCATGGCCGGTTGGTGGTGATCGTCCCCGAGGATCACCCGCTTGCGGCCAAGCCGGTGATCTCGGTCCACGATCTTGCGCAAGAGGATTTCGTCGGCGTCGATCCGTCGGACCCCTATGGCGAGGTGCTGGCCCGTCCCTTCCGCGAAGCCGGCATCGAGCCGCGCTTTTCCATGCGAGGCCGGTTCGCGCAGACCGTAGTCAGTCTTGTGCGCCATGGGCTGGGGGTGGCGATCATCGACGAGTTCTCGGTGGCCGAGGTCTATATGCCCGGCGTCGCACGGCGCCCGCTGGCCGAAAAGGCCGGCATCACCGCCTGGGTCGTGACCAAAAGGGACCGGCAGCTGTCCAGCTTTGCCGAATATGCGATCGGGCGTTTCCGGCGCGAACTGGCCGCTGCCGTCACCCGCGAAAGCTGGGATCCTCAGCCCCGCCCTTGACCCCGTCCGCCCGCGCCGGGAAACGTGAGCCGCTGTTGCCTGAATATCCCGTTTGCGTGCGATCTGCCCCCGTTGGCCCGGAATTCCTTGGCATTCCAGGACCGGCATGGTCCCCTTGACCCCAAGGCGGCAGGAGGGGCCAAGATGTCATCGGTGATGACAATCCTTCAGCTGGGCGGGGCGGTGGCATTGCTGCTGTTCGGCTTGGGCCAGACCCGGGACGGCATGACCGAGGCTTTCGGCATCCGGCTGCGTATGGCGCTTGGCGTCGGCACGCGCACCGGGCCGGGGGCGTTTCTGTCGGGACTGGTGACGACGCTGGGGCTGCAATCCTCGACCGCGACCGCGCTGCTGGCCGCGTCCTTTGCCGAACGCGGGATGATCCGCGGCCGCATGGCGCAGATCATCCTTCTGGGGGCGAACCTTGGCACTGCCATGACCGCATGGCTATTGTCATGGGGCGGCGTCGGGGCGCTGGCCCCGGTTCTGCTGCTGGTGGGCTATGTGCTTGGGCGGCGTCGCGGGGCGGTCCAGACCGGGATCGGCCGCGCGCTGATCGGCCTCGGCCTGATGCTGGTATCGCTTGAGCTTCTGGACACAGCCGTCGCCCCCCTGCGGGATTCGGCGCAGCTTGCCGCGTTCCTGCCGATGCTGGACGCGGCATGGCCTGTCGCGCTGCTGATGGCGGCGGGGGTCGCATTCCTGTGCTCGTCGTCGCTGGCCGCGGTGCTGCTGGTCGCGCAGCTTTCACTGCCGCCGGGGCTGGCGGTGGTAATGGTTCTGGGCGCGAACCTGGGTGGCGCGGTGATCCCGGTGCTGCTGACGGCCGGTCTTGGCGCCGCGGCGCGTCGGCTGACGATCGGCAACCTGGCGATCCGATTGGTCGGCTGTCTTCTGGCGTTGCCCTTGGCGGCGATGATCGCTGCCCTGCTTCAGATCTTGCCGCTGCCCGCAAGCGGGTTGGCGGTCAAGGCGCATCTGGTCTTCAACCTGGCGCTGGCGTTCGGGATCTGGCCCTTTGTCGGCCTGATCTCGCGCCTTCTGGAGCGCTGGGTCGAGGATGAGGAGCAGGATCCCCAGCTTGGCCCGCGCTGGCTGGAGGAAGACGCCCTGCAGACCCCGATCCTGGCGCTGGCGGGCGCCAGCCGCGAAGTGCTGGCCGTCGGCGACACGATCGAGCGGATGTTGAACCAGACGCGGCTGGCCTTCCAGCAGAACGACCCCGCGCCGCTGGCCGAGGTGGCCGAGCTGGAAAACCGCGTCGACCGGCGCCAGCAGGAGATCAAGACCTATTTGTCGCGACTGGGCAGCCAGGCGACCGAGGATGAGCGTCGCCGCGCGATCACCATCCTGGACTACGTCATCAACCTGGAACATGTCGGCGACATCATCGACAAGGGGCTTGCCCCCGAGGTGCGCAAGAAGGTCGGGCTGGGCCTGCGCTTCTCGACCGAGGGGTATCAGGAACTTGACCGCATGTTCGTCATGACGCAGGAAAACCTGCGCATGGCGCAGACCGTCTTCATGACCCGCGACCGCGAAACCGCGCGCCGGCTGGTCGAGCTGAAGGTCGAGATCCGCAATGTCGAACGCCAGTCCGCACAGCGCCACCTGTTCCGCCTGCGCGAAGGACTGGCCGCCAGCCGCGAGACGTCGTCGCTGCATCTCGACATCCTGCGCGACCTGAAGCGGATCAATGCGCATGTCGCCTCGGTCGCGCATCCGATCCTGGACGAAGACGGGCTGCTTGTCGAAAGCCGGCTGCGCGGCAGCTAACCCCCCGCCACGGGAAAAGGCCCACCACGGAAAAAGGAACGTCGATGGACCCGCATCCTCAGTCGACAGGCGTGTTCATGGCCCTGCGGCTGAAGCCGGGCGATGATCCCGTGGCCGCGCTGCGCCTGGCCTTTGACGGTGCGGGTGTCCGGGCGATGGCAATCGTGACCTGCGCGGGCAGCCTGACCCGCGCCGTCCTGCGCCACGCGAACCGCGATGCCGCGACCGTCCATGACGGGCATTTCGAGATCACCTCGATGGTGGGCACCATCGACCCGCAACGGCATCACCTACACCTGTCCATCGCGGATGGAGTGGGACAGACCTTCGGCGGCCACCTGCTGCCCGGGTCGGTCGTCTATACCACGGCCGAAATCGTGGTTCTGCTGCTGCCCGAACTGGCCTTTTCCCGCGAGCCTTGCGCACTTTCGGGCTATGACGAGCTGGTGATCCGCCCTCTGCGCACCTGAACGCGCGGCGTGGCAGGGGCATGGCGGGCCTGCGGCACCACCCCGGATCAGCAATTCCTTCCCTTTCCCGGACCGGCTTTGGAATGGAGCCGTGGCTTAAATACGACTACGTTAATCGTGTTTGCAAAAGCCATCCGGGGATCCTGCCGAGATGCTCATCACATCCGTCAATGCCGAACCAGCCGAAATCGAGATTGCCCGGGGGCTGGGCAATGCCTTTGCCGCCACCGCCGCCGAGGACGACCTGGGCGCCCGCTTTCCGACCCGCCATGTGACGGCCTTGCGCCGGGCCGGGCTGTTGGCGCTGACCGCGCCCGAACGCTTTGGCGGGCAGGGGGCGGGGCTGGCGCTGGCGGCACAGGTGATCCGCCAGATCGGTCGGGGCGACCCGGCGGTCGCGCTGGTGCTGGTGATGCAATACGCCCATCTCGCTACCCTGCATCGTGGCCGCTGGCCCGAAGCGCTGGTCGCGCGCGTCGTCCACGCGGCGGCGACCGAAGGCGCGCTGATCAACGCGCTGCGGGTGGAACCGGCCCTTGGCACGCCGATGCGCGGCGGCCTGCCCGAGACGGTGGCGCGGCGCAGCGGCGACGGCTGGCTGCTCTCGGGCTGCAAGATCTATTCGACCGGCAGCGAGGGGCTGCGCTGGGGTGTCGTCTGGGCCCGCACCGACGAGGATGAGCCGCGTGTGGGCCAGTTTCTCGTGCCCATGCAGGCCGAAGGCGTGAGTATCATCCCGACCTGGGATACGCTGGGCCTGCGCGCCTCATCCAGCCATGATGTCGAGTTTCACGACGTTCACCTGCCCGCCGACCATGCCGCGGACCTGCGCCGCCCCTCGGAGTGGGCGATCCGCGGTGACGAGGCCGCGGCCTGGGCCAGTCTGCTGATCGCAGCGCTCTACACCGGCGTGGCCGAGGCCGGGCGGGACTGGATCGTCTCCTTCCTGAAATCCCGCGTGCCCGCCAACCTTGGGAAGCCATTGGCGGAACTGCCGCGGATGCAGGAGGCGGTCGGCGCGATCGAGACGCGCATCGCCGTGAACCTGCGCCTGATCGGGTCGGCCGCGACGGAAACCGATGCCGGGCAGCCGCCCTCGGCGCGGGAAACCGGCATCATCAAGCATGTCGCCACCGAAAACGCCATCGCGGCACTAGAAGGCGCGCTGAAGCTGGCGGGCAACCACGGCATCAGCCGCCGCAACCCGCTGGAACGTCATTACCGCGACGCCCTGTGCGGCCGCATCCACAGCCCGCAAGAGGACAGCGTCCTTCTGGCAGCGGGCCGCGCCACTTTGGGCCTCTGACAAGGGAGAAAGACATGACTGTCGAATTCATCGGCTTCATCGGCAACCACAACGCGTCCGAGACCATCGCCCGGCAGGGGCCCGTCATCGACCGCGAATTCATCCGCGCCTCGGCCGCGATCCACGAGGCGGGCGGCTTTGACCGCGTGCTTCTGGCCTTTCACTCGGCGACGCCCGACAGCCTGTTCGTGGGCCAGTATGTCGCCAGCGTCACCCGGCGGCTGAAGCTGATGCTGGCCCATCGCCCCGGCTTCACTGCGCCGACGCTGGCCGCGCGGCAATTGGCGACGCTGGACCATCTGACCGACGGCCGCGTCGCCGTCCATGTCATCACCGGCGGCAATGACCGCGAGCTTGAGCAGGATGGCGACTGGCTGACCAAGGACGAACGCTATGCCCGCACGCGCGAATATCTGGAGATCGTCCGGCGCGAATGGACCAGTGCAGAGCCTTTTGACTATGCCGGCACCTATTACCGGGTGAAGGGCGGCTTCTCGGACGTGAAGCCGCAGGGGCCCGAAGGTGTCCCGGTCTATTTCGGCGGCTCCTCTCCGGCCGCGATCGAAGTCGCGGGGCAGCATGCAGATGTCTATGCCCTGTGGGGTGAAACCTATGAACAGGTGGCCGAGACCGTCGCGACCGTGCGCGCGGCCGCCGCGCGTCATGGCCGCACACCCCGCTTCTCGCTGTCTTTGCGCCCGATCTTGGCCGAAACCGAAGAGGCCGCGTGGGACAAGGCCGCCCGCATCCTGGAACGGGCGCGCGCGCTGCGCGCAGCGGGCGGGGGCCAGCGGCTGGTCAACACGCTGGATCCGGGTCAGCCCCAGAACGAAGGCTCGCGCCGGCTGCTGGCCGCCGCGTCCCAGGGTTCGCGGCTGGATAAGCGGCTGTGGACCGAGATCGCGGCGCTGACCGGGGCGAACGGCAATTCGACCTCGCTGGTCGGCACGCCGGATCAGGTGGCCGAGGCAATGCTTGATTACTATCGGCTGGGGATCTCGACCTTCCTGATCCGTGGCTTCGACCCGCTGAACGACGCCCTGCGCTATGGGCGGGATCTGATCCCGCGCGTGCGCGCCCTTGTCGCGGACAAAGCCGTCCGCAGCCATGCCGCCGAATAGGCCCGAGATCCGAAGGGGATAACCATGACCCAATCCAACACCAACCGCCGGGGCCTGCTGCGATCGGGACTTGGCGTCGCATTGGCCGCGCCCTTTCTGGGGCTGGGCGTCGGTTCGCTGGCCCGCGCGCAGGCGGCAGGGGGGCTGAAACCGCTGAAATTCGCCTCGAACGCCTCGGCCATCTGCCTCGCGCCGGTCTTTGTCGCCAAGGATCACGGTATCTTCGAAAAGCACGGGCTGGATGTCGAGATCGTCAATTTCGGCGCTTCGACCGAGGCGCTGCTGGAGGCGATCGCGACCGGCAAGGCCGATGGCGGCATCGGCATGGCCCTACGCTGGCTGAAGGCGCTGGAACAGGGCTTTGACGTCAAGATCACGGCGGGCACGCATGGCGGCTGCTCGCGGCTTGTCGCGCTGAAATCGACCGGCATCACCGAGTTGTCGCAGCTGAAGGGTAAGACCATCGGCGTCACCGACCTTGCGGCACCGGGGAAGAACTTCTTCTCGATCCTGCTGCATCAGGCCGGGATCGACCCGGAAACCGATGTGAAGTGGCGCGCCTTTTCCACCGATGTGCTGGAGATCGCCGCCGAGCGGGGCGAGATCGACGCCATCGCGGATGGCGACCCCCGCGCCTTCTTCTGGCTTCGGGATACGCCGGACAAATATGTGCAGGTTGCCTCGAACCTGGATCACGGGTTCGAAAACCGCGTCTGCTGCATCGCGGGTCTCAGCGGCAGCCTGATCCGCAACGACCCCGCGACCGCGACCGCGCTGACCCGCGCGCTTCTGGAAGCGCAGGACTGGACGGTTGCCCGCCCCGAGGATGCGGCCAAGGCCTTCCTGCCGCAGGCCCCCAAGAACCGCTCGGTCGAGGATCTGATCGCGGTCCTGAACGACCAGACCCACAATCACACGCCGACCGGCGCGGACCTGAAGACCGAGATCGCGCAGTACGCCTCGGAACTTCGCGAGATCAACATTTTCCGCCGTTCGACCGACCCGCAGCAATTTGCCGAACGCGTCTATGCCGACGTGCTGAGCGCCTGACCGGGAGGCCATGATGACGACAATCGACATCGAGGCCGAGATCCGCGCCGAGCCTTCGCCGGGGGCGGCGCACCGCGCCACCCTGTTGGCCTCGCTGGGCTGGGTCGCGGCAGTGGGCGTCTTGCTGTTCTGGCCGGACCTGACCTTTCAGCCGCTGGTGCGCGAACTCGCGCTGTGCTGGAGCGTGGTTGCCGCCGCCCTCGTCCTTCTGGGGCTGGGCAGTCGGCGGCTGGGTCGGGTCGGGCGCTGGACAGCGGCCCGCGCGCCCTGGCTGCTGGCGCTTGGCATCGGCGCGGCGATCTGGACAGGGCTGACCGCCAAGACCGGCCTTCTCCCGCAGCCTTTCTTCCCGACGCCGCAGGCCATGCTTGAAGTGTTCCTGTATGACTGGCCGAAGATCCTTTACAGCGCGTCATTCTCGGTCTGGCTGCTGGCGCGGGGATTCTTTTTCGGCGCGGTGGCGGGTTTCCTGATCGGGATCGGCATGGGTTGGTCGCGGGCCTTCAGCTATTGGGCGACGCCACTGCTGCGCTATGTCGGGCCATTGCCCGCGACCGCCTGGCTGCCGCTGGCTTTCTTCATCTTTCCGACCTCCGGCTCGGCCAGCGTCTTTCTGATTGCCTTTTCCACGGCCTTTCCGGTCGCGGTCCTGACCTGGTCGGGCATCGCCTCGGTCAACCGCGACTATTACGAGATCGCGCGGACACTGGGCGCATCGCCCCTGTTCCTCATCACCCGCGTCGCGATCCCGGCAGCGCTGCCGCATGTCTTCGTGGGCCTGTTCATGGGTCTGTCCACATCCTTCGCGGTGCTGGTCGTGGCCGAGATGCTGGGGGTCGAGGCCGGGCTTGGCTGGTATCTGCAATGGGCGCAGGGCTGGGCCGCCTATGCCAACATGTATGCCGCCTTGTTCGTGATGGCCGCGATGTGTTCCGGCCTCATCACGCTTCTTTTCCGCATCCGTGACCGGGTGCTGGTCTGGCAGAAGGGAGTCGTCCGATGGTAATCGCATCCCCAAGGATCGCGCCTGCGGGCAGCGACATCAGCATCCGCGCGGTATCGCACCGCTTCGATCTGGAAGGCGCGCCGCTGCCGGTGCTGGATGATGTCTCGCTGGAGATCCGGCCCGGCTCCTTCGTGGCACTGCTTGGCCCCTCGGGGTGCGGCAAGTCCACGCTGCTGCGGCTGGTCGCGGGGCTGGATCATCCGAGCGCGGGCGAGATCACCGTGGACGGGGACCGGGTGGCCGATCCCGATCCTTCACGCATCCTGGTCTTTCAGGACCCGACACTGTTTCCCTGGCGCACGGTGCGCGCCAATGTCGCGCTGGGACTGGAGGCGCAGGGCACCCTGAAAAGCGAAGGGGGCCGCGTCGATGACGCCATCCGGCTTGTGGGCCTTGACGGTTTTGACCGTGCCTATCCGCACCAGTTGTCGGGCGGCATGGCGCAGCGGGTGGCCTTGGCGCGCGCGCTGGTCAATCGCCCGGATGTGCTGCTGCTGGACGAACCGCTGGGCAAGCTGGACAGCCTGACGCGGCTGGCCATGCAGACCGAGCTGGTGCGGCTGTGGCAGCAAAGCGGGCTGACCGCTGTGCTGGTGACCCATGATGTCGAAGAGGCGTTGTTTCTGGCGCAGCGGGTCATCGTCCTGGGGCCGCGCCCGGCGCGGATCGTGGCGGACCTAAGCGTCGACCTGCCCTATCCGCGCCATCGCGGCGACCCCCGCCTGACCGAGCTTCGGCGTCAGGCGCTGCGTCATCTGGGACTTGAGGCAAGCTGGTGAACCAATGAACAATCTCGCGAATGCCGCGCTTGCGGCAGCATTGTCGCTGCTGCCCCTGCCGGGGCTGGCGCATATCCACCTTCAGCCGGAAAGCGCGCAGGCGGGGCAGGTGCTCGACCTGGCGCTGGTGGTGGGCCATGGCTGCGCGGGCGCTTCGACGACCGCCCTGCGCGTCAGCCTGCCTGCGGGCGTAACAGCCGAACCTCTGGCCCAACCCGGTTGGCAGCCCGTGACGGGCAAGGGGGAAATCGGCTGGCAGGGCGGACCGTTGCCTGACCATGACAAGGCACGGTTCGTCCTGCGCGCCACGCTGGCGGCGGATGTCCAGCCGCTGGTCCGCCTGCCGGTGATCCAGACCTGCGGCCAGACCGAGCAGCGCTGGATCGATCCCGAGGCAGGGGATGACCATCCCGCACCGGCGCTGACGGTGTTGCCGGCGAAATGAGCCGCGCCCCCGGTGTCGTGGCGCCGTTTCTGGCGGCGGTCGCGCTGCTTTTGTCGGCGGCCGCGGCGCTGGCCCATGCCAGCCTTGTCGCCTCGGACCCGGCCGAGGGTGCAGTCCTGCCCCAATCTCCCCCCGCCCTGACCCTGCGCTTTACCGAGCCGGTGCGCCCCCTGGTCGCACGGCTGAGCCAGGCCGACGGCAAGACCCTGCTTCTGCCGCAGCCACATGCGGGGGCCGACAGCCTGACCTTTTCCCTGCCGCCTGCGCTGGCGCGGGGAAGCCATCTGTTATCGTGGCGCGTCACCTCGGATGACGGGCATCCGGTCGCTGGGGCGGTCCTGTTCTCGGTCGGGGCGCCCAGTGGCGAGGTTGCGGCCGTGCAGGAGGGGTCCAGCGCGACACAGGCGGGACTTTGGCTTTCCCGCGTGGCGCTGCTGGCGGCGCTGCTGCTTGCGGTTGGAGGCGGCCTGCTGGCGGGAACGCCCAGCCGCTTTCCCCGTCGCATGGCGCTGGCCGGTCTGCTGATCTTGCCGATCCACGCTGGCTTTCGTGGCCTTGACCTGCTGGCGCTGCCACCGGACGCGTTGGCCGAGGGTGCCCCTTGGCGCGAGGCGCTGGCGGGCGCGCCCGGCCTGGCCCTTGCCCTGACCGCCGCCGCGCTGGTCGCGGCCCTGAGGCCGGGGCGCATCGCCGCAGGGATTGCACTGGGGCTGGCCGGACTTGCGGCCGCGACGACCGGCCATGCCGCCACCGCGCCACCGCAGGTGCTGATGCGTCCGACGGTTGCGCTGCATGTCATTGCCGCCGCACTGTGGATTGGCGCGCTGGTGCCGCTGCTGGCCGATCTGGGGCGTGGGCGGGCAGAGGCGCTGGTCGGATTTTCGCGCGGCGTGCCCTGGGTGCTGGCGCTGTTGCTGGGGTCGGGAGGGGCGATTGCGCTGGTCCAGCTTGGCGAACCCGAGGCGCTGTGGACCACGCCATATGGCCGGGTGCTGCTGGTCAAACTGGGGCTGGTCGTCCTGCTGCTGGCGCTGGCTGCGGCAAACCGGTTCTGGCTGACCCCGCGCGCGCTTGGCGGAGATGCGCGCCCCCTGCGCCTCGCCATCGGGGTCGAGCTGCTGCTGGTCCTGCCAGTTCTTGGCGCGGTCGCGCTGTGGCAATTCACCCCGCCGCCGCGCAGCCTGCCGCCCGGTCCCGCCACGGCCGCATGGCAGATGCAAGAAGGCCCGCTGGCGGTGCGGGTCGAAGTCACGCCCCCCCGTGCTGGGATGGTCGCGCTGCGCCTGACCGGCCTTCGGCTGGACGGCCAGCCCATCGACCAGCGCCCGGTCGAGATCGAACTGTCGAAGCCCGCCTATGGCCTTGGCCCCTTTCGACACGAGGTCACGGCCTTGCACGGCAGCGCCGATGGCGGACGGTTCCTGTTGCCGTTGGACGGGTTCTGGGTGCTGCGACTGAAGGTGCTGGTCAGCGATTTCCAAGCCGTCGAACTTTCGGACCTGATCGAGATCGCCCCGGCCCGATGACCACCCCTGGGAATACCAATCCCCTTTGACGGGGCGACATGGCGGTTTCCTTCTCCTTCGGGGGGGAAGTTTGGAATTCATCACGGGGCGCGGGGGGAGTTATCTGGCAGCGGTAAACACGGCAAGAATCATCGTGATTTTCGGCGAAAGGAATGCAGGATGAGCGCGCGTCAGTTGAAACTAGGCTTCATGATGCACGGCAACGGGACCGGTTGGGGCGACTGGCGCCATCCGCGCGCCCATCCGGGCGCATCCACCGATTTCGCCTATTACCGGCGGCAGGCGATCGAGGCGGAGGCGGCGAAGTTCGACTTTTTGTTCGTCGCGGACAGTGTCCACATCACGCCGAAATCCAGCCCCCATTACCTGAACCGGTTCGAGCCGCTGACCATCCTGTCGGCGCTGGCAGCCGTGACCGACCGCATCGGTCTGGTCGGCACCCTGACCGTCAGTTATGCCGAACCCTTCAACGTCGCGCGGCAATTCGGCTCGCTTGATCATATCTCGGGTGGGCGCGCGGGTTGGAACGTGGTGACAAGCTGGCTGGAAGGGTCGGCGCGCAACTATTCCCGCGACAAGCATTTCGACCATGCCACCCGCTATCGCCTTGCGGCCGAGCATCTGGACGTGGTGCAGGGCCTGTGGGATTCCTGGGAAGACGACTCGCTGACCCATGACAAGGCCAGCGGCCAGTTCTTCGACCCGGCCCGGCTGCACCGTCTGGACCATCGCGGCCAGTTCTTCCAGGTCGAAGGCCCGCTGAACCTGTCGCGTTCGCCGCAGGGCCAGCCGGTGATCTTTCAGGCAGGCGCGTCCGAGGATGGCAAGAACTTCGCCGCCGCCCGCTCGGACGCGATCTTCGTGCAGAATGACGACCTGCCATCGGCCAAGGCCTATTATGCCGACGTCAAGCGCCGCGCCGCGGGCTTCGGCCGCGATCCCGACGACCTGTTCGTGCTGCCCGGCCTGCGCCCTGTCATCGGTTCGACCGAGGAAGAGGCCGAGCGCAAGTATCAGGAGTTCATCGCCCTGACCTCGATCGAGGATGCGCTGCTGATCATGGCGCGTTCCTTCAATGAACATGACTTCTCGCAATACGATCTCGACGCGCCTTTCCCGGATGTCGGACGCTTTGCCGAGAATTCGAACCGTTCGACATCCGAGCGGGTGATCCGTCTTGCGCAAGAGGGGAACCTGACCCTGCGCCAGACCGCGCAGCGCTTTGCCACCCCGCGCACCGATTTCGTCGGCACCCCCGAACAGGTCGCCGACTCCTTCCAGCGCTGGTTCCTGGAACCGGCGGCTGATGGCTTTGTCTATAACAACTCGCTGCCCGACGAGCTGTCGGTCTTTGCCGGGACAGTCATCCCCATCCTGCAGGATCGCGGCCTGTTCCGCCGGGAATATGAGGGCACGACCTTCCGAGACCAGCTGGGCCTTGCGAAGCCCGAAAACCGCCATGCCGCCCGCCGCGTCGCGGCCGAGTGACCGAAAGGATTATTCAGATGACCATGACCATGACCATGATCAAGATCACGCGTCGCGCCTTTGCCGGCCTTGCCGCTGCCGCATCGTTTTCGCTGGGACTGCCCGTGCTGGCCCAGGATCTGTCCGGCGTTACCCTGAAGGTCGGCGATCAGGTCGGCGAACAGCGCGCCCGGCTTGAGGCCGCGGGCCTGTTGGACGACCTGCCCTACAAGATCGAATGGTCGGTCTATCCGGCGGCGGTGAACCTGCACGAGGCGCTGAAGGCCGGCGCCATCGATGTCGGCATGTCCGCAGACAGCCCGGCAGTCAGCGCGATAGCCGGTGGATCAAAGATCAGGATCGCCGCCGCCTTCAACAATGGCGGACTTGGCACTTCGATCATCGTGCCGAAAGACAGCCCGATCCAGGACCTTGCCGACCTGAAGGGCAAGACCATCTCGCCCACCACGCGGGGCAGCGTTGCGCATTATCTGACGCTGGGCACACTGAAACAGGCGGGGATCGACCAGAAGGATGTGAAGCTGGCCTTCCTGACGCCCGCCGACGCCTCGGCCGCGTTCCAGTCGGAATCCATCGACGCCTGGGCGATCTGGGGCATCTACAAGGCGCGAAGCATTGGCGTGCTTGGCGCGCGCGAGCTGTTCGACGGGCAGGGGGTCAATACCGGCAACATCGTCTATGCCGTGACCGAACCGGCCCTGGCCGACCCTGCCAAGGTCAAGGCGCTTCAGGATTACCTGGCCCGGATTGACAAGAGCTATCAATGGGCGCGGGACAACAAGGAGGCGTTCCTGACCTTCTATGAAGGCTTCACCAAGCAGGACCGCGCCACGGTCGAGCCACTTTACCCCGAACAGACCGCCTATCAACCGCGCGCCATCGACGACGAGTTCGTGGCGGGGCTTCAGCAGGTCTTCGACACCTGGGTGCAGGCCGGTGTGCTGACGGGGTCGCTGAAACTTGGTGATTACGTCTATCGTGATCTGCCGCGACTGGCACAGAATTAAGATGAGCATCACCGAGATTGCCCGCGGCTATTCCCCCCCGCGCGAGCTTCAATCCCCGACCGGCCCGGCCACGCCTGCCCGGTCCGAACTGGTGCGCCTGACGCCTTCGGCTGCGCGGGCCGGACGTGTGCCGCGCTGGCTGCGCCGTGCCTCGGGGCCGGTGCTGCTGGTGGGGCTGTGGCATCTTGCCTCGGTCACGGGGCTTCTGCCGGCCGAGGTGCTGGCGGGGCCGGGGACGGTCCTGTCCAGCGCCGCCAAGCTGATCGCCAGCGGCGAGCTGCAGGCCGCCATCGTCGTTTCGATGCAGCGCGCGATGACCGGGCTGGCCATTGGCGGCAGCATCGGCGTGCTGCTCGCGATCCTTTCCGGCCTGACCCGTCTGGGCGAGGATCTGGTGGACGCGCCGATGCAGATGCTGCGCACCGTGCCGAACGTGGCGCTGATCCCGCTGCTGATCATCTGGTTCGGCATTGGCGAGGCGCCCAAGATCGCGCTGATCGCGCTGGCGACCGCATTCCCGTTGTATCTGAACGTCTATGCCGGGATCCGTGGCGTCGACCAGTCGCTGATCGAGGCAGGGCGCACACTGGGCCTTGGCCGCCTTGGGCTGGTCCGCCATGTCATCCTGCCTGGCGCGCTGCCCAATGCGTTGGTCGGCCTGCGCTATTCGCTGGGCATCGCGTGGCTGGCACTGGTCTTTGGCGAACAGATCAACGCAACGGCGGGCGTCGGCTATCTGATGGCCAATGCGCGCGAATTCTTCCAGACCGACGTGATTGTCGTCTGCCTTGTGGTCTATGCCTTCCTCGGCCTTGCGGTCGATCTGGTCGTGCGCACGCTTGAAAGGATCTTCCTCGCATGGCGACCCAGCTTCACCGGCGCCTGAGCGCGCCCGCCGCCGTGGCGGTCCACGGCCTATCGCGCAGCTTTGGCGGGCGGCAGGTGATCGACAATCTTGACCTGACCATCCGGCCGGGAGAGTTCGTGGCCCTGCTGGGAGCGTCCGGCTGCGGGAAATCCACGCTGCTGCGGATCTTGGGCGATCTCGATCCCGAATTCTCGGGCGACGTCACGGTCCCGGCCCGCCGCGCCATCGCCTTTCAGGCACCGCGTCTGATGCCGTGGAAACGGGTCTGGACCAATGTGTTGCTGGGCCTGCCCGGTCGCCCCGACCGCGCCCGCGCCCAACGCGCGCTGGATGAGGTCGGGATCGGCCACCGCGCCGACCAATGGCCCAAGGTCCTGTCGGGAGGAGAGGCGCAGCGCGCCTCGCTGGCGCGCGCGCTGGTGCGCGAACCGGACTTGCTGCTGCTGGACGAACCCTTTGCGGCGCTTGACGCGCTGACCCGGCTGAAGGCGCAGGCGCTGGTGGCCGAGTTGTGGCAGCGTCACGGCTGCGCGGTCCTGCTGGTCACGCATGATGTCGAGGAAGCCGTCCTGCTGGCCGACCGCGTGCTGGTCATGAAGGACGGCGTCATCGCCCATCAGCAGGACATCACCCTGCCGCGTCCACGTGATGTAGCCGATCCGGAATTTGCGCGCCTTCGGGGTGATCTGCTGGACTGGCTGGGCGTGCGGGCAGGCGCGGCGCACTGAGATGCGGACTTGCCACGGCGAAGTCTTGAAACCTTAACTGACGCTACAACGAATGGAATATCGCGGTTCCCGGACCGCCGGAAGGAGAGTGAAATGCCCCACGACCACGGCCATGACGGCCACGAGCACCATCATCACGATCACGAGGACGCCCCGCGCTGGAAGTTCGATGGCATCCGCGTGATCAAGGGTGACCAGCTTGACGCGAACACCGCCCAGACCCCCGGCATGTTCCGACAGGCCGCCATCAACCATGCCCGCGTCGGCGCGCAGAAGATCTGGGCCGGGACGGTCGCGATCGAGCCGGACGCCAAGACGGGTGTTCACCATCACGGTCCGCTGGAAAGCGTGATCTATGTCGTGCGCGGCAGGGCCCGACTGCGCTGGGGCGATCGGCTGGAATTCGTGGCCGAGGCAGGGCCCGGCGACTTCATCTATGTCCCGCCCTATGTCCCGCATCAGGAAATAAACGCCGACCCCGATCAGGTGCTGGAATGCGTGCTGGTCCGTTCGGATAACGAGGCCGTCGTGGTCAACATCACCGATGTCGATCCGATCGAGCCGCCCGAGTCCGTTTACTGGGTCGATCCCATCCATTCCGCCCCGAAATCCTGAAGGAGAGAAACCATGGCGAATACCCGCATCACCGCTGCCGAACTGCCCACCGATCTGGCGGGCACCGATCTGCTGATCGACGTGCGCGCACCCAAGGGCCGGGCCGAGAATGGCGAGATCGCCGGCGCCATCATCCTGCCGAAGCCGCTGGTGTCCCAGATCTTTTCGGGCGCCTTCGCCTCGGTGCCGAAAGACGCGCGGATCGTGGTCTTCTGCGGATCAGTCAATGGTTCGGGTCCGGTGGTCGAGACGCTGACCGGACTTGGCTTCACCAACGTCGCGGATGTGGACGGAGGCTTTGCCGCCCTGAAGGAACGCGGCATCGCCTGAGCGCTCAGCACCCCCGACAAGATCAAGGGCCCGGCGCGCTGCCGGGCCCTTGTCGTTCGCCTGCGCGCCTCCTTACGCGGTTCCGAAATCCCCGCAGATCCGCAGCAGGGCATAGGGGCCAATCTCGACCTCCGGTCCCGGCGGCGGCGACAGTTTGTCCATGTGGCCGGGATCGCGCGCCGCGCGCAGGAAGCTGCCGGCGTCCAGCTTGGCCATGCCGGTCGTGCCCGCGGGCAGGCGCAGTGCCAAAGGTGCGCCGGTCAGGTTCGCAAGCCAGATCTCGCCCTCGCGCGTGCCGACGGGGCCATCGACGGCCAGCGCGACCGCGCGCACGGGGTCAGAGATCTCGACCCGTCGCAGCGCCCGGCCGCGCAGCCGCGCCATCGCCCGCAATGGATGGTAAAGCGGGAATACCCCGCCTTCGTCATCATACCAGGGCTGCGGAAACGGGGCAGGCGCATGGACTGCGCCAAAGGCGCCGACCGGCGCGCCAAGCGCGATGGCCGTCGCCCCGCCAAGGGCGAATTCCGCGAAATATCCCAGCGTCCAGGCCGCGCCGAGCAGCCCGCGCTGACGCGGATCGTTGAAGTTCATTGCCTGCCGGATATTGCCGGGATTGTCCTTGGGCGCCGCGCCATAGGGATTCGCCCGCATCCCGATAGCCGACGGCCCGACCGAGAAGGGCAACGGCGTGGCGATGGCGGCGGCGCTGCGCGCGATGGCGGGCAGGGCCTGCAGCGTCTCGATGACCGAGCGGTCGTCCCCAGCATGGACCATGGCCGAAGTGGTGAAGCCGACAAGGTCCAGGCTGTCGATCGGCGGACGCTTCCGGTTCAGCTCGGTAAAATAGCTGAACATCCCGCCGCCGATGCGGCTGTTCGGAAAGGCCGTGCGTGCCGCCTCGGCCAGTGCCGCGGCATCGGGGGCGGGCGGCCAGACACTGCCCGGCAGCGTGCATTTCAGGTCCGGGGCAGGCGATAGCAGCACGGTCGGAAAGCGGACGCCAAGCGCCGCGATGCTGCGGCCAAGCTCGGCGATCTCGTCCCAGAACCCGTCGACATTCACGACCACCACCTCAAGCCAGGGGTCGGCACCCATCATCGCCGCGACGCGAAGCTGGCGGCGCAGGCTTTCCATGTCATGCCCGCGGCGCGGGTCGTGATGGCAGATCAGGTGCGACAGCCCAAGGGCCTTCAGGGGGGCGGGCACGCCAAGGGCGGCGGCCGCATCATCGGGGTCAAGTCCCATGCCAAGCGCCGGCAACGGTCCCTGCTGCGCGCCAAGCGACAGGCACAGCACCGGGTCGGCCGCCGCGCCGCCATCCGCACCCTCGATCGTCACGGTGATGCGCTGCGCGATCTCCTCGGTCGGGGCCAGCGTATAGGGCCAGGGCAAAGCCAGCGGGCGGACATAGGTCTTGTACGAGGCGTCGGTCCAGTTCCGCTGGTCCTCCATCTCATAGGTGTCGCCTTCCATCAGGCAGGTGACGCGGTGTTTCTGGGGCGAGACATGGGCCAGCGCGCGCAGGTTCATCATTGGCTGGACCGGGTCGATGATGCGGGGAAAGCGCCCTTCCTCGACCTGACCATCGGCATGGGTGATGGTGACCGGGCTGCCAGAGATGCCCGCGATCGGGTGCAGGATCACGAAGCCGGTGCGGTTTGTCAGGAAAGGGCTTTCGGCGGCCCCTGTCGCCTCGAATACCAGTGTCCCGTCGGCGTTCCCGGTGATCCGCGCGCGATAGGAAAAGGCCTGCGCATCATCCGCGGCACGGGCGGCATAGCTGACGGTGAAGCTGTCCGGGCCTTCGGAGATGTCCAGCGCGGTGATCTCGGGATTGTAGGTGCCCCAGTCCTTGTCCCGCACGATATAGGACACGGCGCGCAGCACCTCGGCCCCGCGATAACGGATATAGCGCAGGTTCCCGGCCTCAAGCTCGGCGCTGAGGGGGCCCGCGCGCAGCAGGCGCGGCGGGGGCACGCTTTCCTCGGTCCCGAACAGGCGAAGGGCGGGTGTGGGATCTTGGGTCATGGTCGTTCCTTTTCCACCCGGTTCAATGGGTCGAGCGCCAGTTGAAAAGCCGCTCGGCCAGCAGCGCAAGGATGATGATCGAGCCGATGGCCGATCCCTGCCAGAAGGGCGAGACGCCCAGCAGGTTCAGCCCGTTGCGGATCATCACCATGATCAGTACCCCGATCAGCGTCCCGATGATCGAGCCGCGGCCACCCGCAAGGCTGGCCCCGCCGATGACGACGGCGGCGATGGCATCCAGTTCCATCTGGTTGCCGGCCAGCGGATCGGCGGACAGGATCTGCGCGATCGAGAAGGTGATCGCCACCGCGGCCAGCGCGCCCGAGATGACATAGGGCAGGATGGAATAGGCCAGCACGTTCAACCCGGCCGCCCGCGCCGCCTCGCGGTTCGAGCCGACGGCATAGATGGTGCGCCCGCCCTTGGTATAGGTCAGGTAGCTCCATGCGGCGAGGTAAAGCAGCAGCAGGAAGATGACATTGGCCGGGATGCTCAGGACGGTGGTATAGACGATCCCCGACAGCGCGTCCGGAATCCCCGAGATCGCCGTCTGCCCCGAGAAGATATAGGCAAGGCTCCGCCCGATCGCCATCATCCCCAGCGTGACGACAAATGGCGCAAGGCCGAAGAACGCGACCAGCACGCCGGAAACCAGCCCGATGAACGCGCCCGAGGCGACGGCGGCAAGGATCGCGACCGGGATCGGCAGGTCGCGCAGTGCCAATCCCAGGATGATCCCGGTCAGCCCCGCGACCGAGCCAACCGAAAGATCGATTCCGCCGGTCAGGATCACGAAGGTCATGCCGACCGCGACGATGCCGATCACCACCGACTGGTCGAGGATGTTGAAGATGTTGTTCTGCGTCAGGAAATAGGGCGACAGCAGCGACAGCCCCACCGCGATCAACAGGGCAAGGCCCAGCATCCTGACCTCAAGGCTGCGGGCCAGTCGCCGGATGCCTGCCGGTCGGTTCACGCTTGCGTCGCTCATGCGGCGTCTCCTTCTGCGTGGGTGTCGGTTTGCCAGTCGCGGGTCAGGGCGCGGATCTGCGCGGCATCGGGCAGGGCCTTGCCGGGCGCGACGGTCAGCCCCAGCCAGCCAAGGTCATGGCCGCGCGCGTTCCTCAGCGCGACCATCAGCGTGCGAAGGCCACTCTCCGGCTCGGTCCGGATCGTTTCTTCCCGCGCGGCCAAGGCGTTGGGGATGCCGGTTTCGGTGTTCCGCCGCGCCTCGCCCGCGCGCAGGCTCAGCGGGGGCGCGTCCTGCGCCTCGGCCGCACCCAGGCAGATCAGGGACTGGTCCTCCAGCAGCGCCCACCAGGCGAAGGCGTTGTAATCCCGCGCCAGCGTCTCAAGCAGCGCGCGGTTCTGCCGGGTCGAGGTGCGGGGTGCGGCCAGCAAGGTCAGCTTTTCCTCGGTCAGGATCGAGGTCGGCAGGTCCGCAATGGTCATGCCGTCGCTCATCACCACGACGCGTTCGGTCACGCCCAGCAATTCCTCGAAATCGGAAGAGATGATGACGACGGCCACGCCCTGATCCGCAATGTCGCGCAGGATGCGGTAGATGGCGCTGCGGGTGCCGATGTCGACGCCCTTGGTCGGCTCGTCCAGGATCAGCACCTCGGGGTCGATCAGCAACCAGCGCGCGATGATGACCTTTTGCTGCATCCCGCCCGAGAATGTCAGCAGGCTGGCATCCATGCGGTCCGGCGGCAGGCCCAGTTCCGACAGAAGCCGGGCCACGCGCGCCTGTCGCGAACGATAGCCAAGGCCAAAGCCGCGATGCCGACCCAGATGCGCCAGCATCAGGTTTTCGCGCACGCTGAGATCGGGGACGATGTTCTGGGCGCGCCGATCCTCGGTCACGAAGCCGATGCCTTGTCGGATGGCGTCGATGGGGCGCCGGATCGCAATTTCGCGCCCGTTCAGGCGGATGCTGCCGCCATCGCGCGGGCGCATGGCGAAGATTGCCTCCATCGCCTCGGACCGGCCCGCGCCGATCAGCCCGCCGATGCCCAGGATCTCGCCCTTGCGGACGGTGAAGCTGACATCGCGGACCAGCGGACGGGCGGACAGGTTCGAAACCTCCAGCACCGGCGCGCCCGCTGCCACGGCGCGGTCAAGGCCGGGCGTCGCATAGATCGCGCCAAGTTCGCGCCCGACCATGTGCCGGATGATGTCGGCCTGCGTCAGCCGCGCGGTTTCCAGGCTGGCGGCGACGGTGCGCCCCTCGCGCAGGATGGTGACGCGGTCGGTGATCGAGAACACCTCTTCAAGCCGGTGCGAGACGAAAATCAGCGCATGGCCCGCGTCCCGCAGGCGGCCGATGATGTCGAACAGGTGCTGGACCTCGGCCGGGGACAACGAGGCGGTGGGTTCGTCGAAGATCATCAGGTCGGCGTTCAGCGCCAGCGCCTTTGCGATCTCGACCAGCTGGCGCTGTGCCGCGGACAGGCTGCGCACCTCGGCATCCAGCGGCAAGGCTTGTTCGCGTCCCAGTCGGGCAAGGATCGCGGTCGCGCGGCGGCGCAGATCGGGAAAGGAAAGCCGCCCCGCACGGCCCAGTTCCGGCAGGAAGATGTTTTCCAGCACCGTCAGGTCCGGGGCCAGGCAGGTTTCCTGCGCCACCAGCGCAATCCCGCAATCCAGCGCCTCGCGCGTCGAACGTGGCGACAGCGGCGCACCGCGATACAGAAGTTCGCCGCCGTCGCGGGCGACATGGCCGCAGATGATCCGCGACAGGCTGGACTTGCCGGCGCCATTCGCGCCCAGCAGGCCGTGGACCTCGCCGGGGCGCACCTCAAGGCTGGCATCCGACAGGGCCTGTGTGCTGCCAAAGCGTTTCGACACGCTTCTGGCGACCAGCGCAGGCGGGGCATCCGCCGGGAAAAGCGGGTTCGTCATCCGATGGGGCTCCGTCATATCGCCCGGCGTCGGCGAACCGACGCCGGGTTGGATCACTGCCTAGTTTCCGGTCAGTTCGCCGGCAAAGACCGTATCGGTTATGGTCGGCAGCATCTCCCCGATATTCTTGTCCGTCACCACCACGATCGGAACAAGAATCTCCTTTTCCGGTTTTTCGCCCTTGAGATGCGCGAACAGCGCCTTGGCGGATTCCTCGCCCATCAGGTGCGGCTGCTGCATCCCCGACGCGACGATTTCGCCCGCTTGCAGCAGCGGCACGAATTCCGGGATGCCGTCAAAGGCTGCGACTAGCACCTCGCCCTGACGACGGGCGGCCTTGATCGCGCGCAGCGCCCCGATGGCGGGCTGGTCGGTCTGGACAAACAGTCCGCGCATGTTCGGGTTCGCGGTCAGCATATCCTGCGTGAACTTGAAGGTTTCGTCCGCGGTATAGGACTGCATCTGCTGCAGGCCGGCATCGCCGGCGACCCCGCCCTCGGCCATGGCGTCCTTGAAGCCCTTGGTCCGGGCCTGCCCGTTCAGCCGCGCCTGGCTGATCGAGACGATCCCGACCGAGCCGTCCTGCCAGCCCTTTTCCTTCATCGCGGCGGCCAGCGCCTTGCCGGTGCCGTTCGCGCCTTCGTAGTTGTCCGAGATGATGAACGAGACATATTCGCCGCTGTTCGTACCGATATCGGCGATGACCACCGGCACGCCCGCCTTTTCAGCGAGGGTCAGCACGCTCGGCGCGGTCGAACTGTCGGTCGGCGACAGCACGATCCCCGCGACGCCGCGGGCGATTGCGTCCTGCGCGTTCTGCAGTTGCTGCTGCGCGTCGTTATGCGAATCCAGCGCCTGGAAGCCGTAACCCTCGGCCTTGGCGACCTTTTCGACACCCTTGGACAGATAGCGCCAGAACGGCAGGTCCAGCCCCGGCGTCAGATAGACGATGTCCTTGTTCGCCGCCGCCGCGGGTCCGGGCATCCCAAGCCCTGCCAGCGCGGCTGTGGCGGCGGCCGCCAGCATGAAGTCCCGTCTTTTCAGCATGTCTTTCCTCCCCTAAACGGCTCCATTCTTTGGGCGGAGCCTGAAATCGGCCGCTCCTCCGGCCATTCCGTCTGCGGCCCTGTCAGGCCCCCTCCCGTCCCTTGCGCGCTGTGCCAAGCATGTCGCGGGTGGTGTTGTAGATACGCTCCTCGTGCCGGGCAAAGGCGGCGCGGGTGGCGGCGGGATCGCGGGCCTCCAGCGCGGCAAGGATCTCCTCGTGATCCGACACGCTTTCCGAGATGGCCCCCGCGCGCGACACGATGCGTCGGCGGTGGTCGATGATATGGCCGTAAAGGTCGGCGACCACGTCGGCCAGCAACTCGCTGCCGCAGGCGCGATAGATGGTCAGGTGGAATTCGCGATCGGCGATCAGGAAGCGGACGGGATCGTCGACGCAATCGCGTTGAGAGCGCAGCGAATGGCGCAGCACCGCCAGCACCGGTTCGCTGATGCGGGTCGCGGCCTCGCCCACGACGTGCTGTTCGATCAGCAGGCGCGCGGCATGAACCTCATCGATGTCATAGCGGTTGACGTCGATCTGGCGGATCATCCCGATGGCCATGTCGCCGATATCGCCCTTCAGCACCCGGGTGCGGCTGCCCTGACTGACCGCCAGGATGCCGCGCGCCGCCAGAAGCTGGATGGCGACACGAACGGTTTCGCGGCTGACCGACAGGGCCTGGGCCAGATCCCTTTCGCTGGGCAGCTCATCCCCCGGTGCCAGCAGCCCCGAGGCGATCAGCGCGGCGATTTTTTCGGCGATGCGGTCCTTGATGGTCAGGCGCCGCAGATCGGTGCCGAAGCCCGCCGGATCGTCCAAAAGGAGCTTCTGCACATCGCGCATTCTGGGCAGCCCCCCGTGATCTGACGCAATGACAACTGGCCGGGTTATCGGACCAGTTGTAGCGTGATTCCGCCCGAAACTGTCAATATCAATCTTGGGTCAGGATCGCCGGAACATCCGTGGCCCTTGCAGGTTGACCCGGTGCAAAGCCGGAAAGGAGGCTTCCGATGGCCGAGAAACTAGATCCCAAGACCGAAAACGAAGACTTCAACGTCAAGAACCGCGCGCAGCAGGAGAAGATGGGCAATGCCGACCCGGCCGTGAATCCGGGCCGGATGAAAAAGTCGAACCAGCCCAATGCCGGCGGTCAGAACCGCGAGGCGGGCGATCGCAAGGCGCGGCAGAACGACCGCGCCACCAATGGCGGCGAATAGTTCGCGTCAGCGCCGCCGACTCAGGAATACGCCTCCCAGGATCAGCGCGATGCCCGCGACCTGCATCCACAGGACCGCGTCCTGACCGCGCGCGATGTCCATCGCGACGCCTGACAGCATCTGACCGGCGACCAGCAGCCCGCCGGTCATCGCCGCGCCCAGGCGCGGGATCAGCCAGCTTCCGCCTCCGACGAAGGCGACGCCTACCGCGCCCCCGACCCAGGCCAGCCAGGGGGCGCCTGACGCACCCTCGGGCCAGAAGCTTCCGGCCAGCAGTGTCACCACCGCCAGCGCGCCAAAACCGACCGCGTGGTTCCAGAAGGACGAGCGCAGCGCCGAGGTCTGGATGGCCAGTCGACCATTCAACTGGCGTGACAGCGTGACCAGCATTCCGGCGATGAAGGCGAACAGGATCATCGCGGTCATCCGGCCATCCCCCGCGCATGGATGATCAGCATCGTGCCCGCGATGATCGCCACCAGCGCCAGCAGGTCCTGACGCCGGGGGAGCCGCCGCTCCAGTCCCATCGCGCCCAGGCAGTCGAAGATCAGCGCCAGCACCACCTGCCCGGCAAGCCCGATGGCCAGCGTGCCGGTCAACGCCAGCGCCGAGTTCGCGGTCGAGGAAGTCAGCATGACCGTCAGTGCGCCCGAGATCCCGCCAAGATAGGCCCAAAGCGGCACGTTCCCGCGGGGACGGGGCGGCGCCGACCCCCGGCCGCGCCGCCACAGGCGCGCGCCGATCAGCGCGGCCCCCGCCACGACCGAACCCACCGCATGGGCCGTCAGCGATGAGAACAGCGGCGTCGTATGCGCGGCCATGATACTGTTGCTGAGCAGCATGAAGGTCAGCAGCGCGCCGGTGGCAAGCGCCGCCACGATCTCGATCGGGCGTGGGGCGCGTGCCGTTGCGCCGGGCGAAGCGGGGGGCGGGGTGGCCACGTCGATATCCTTGGCAAACGGGGTCATGCGGGGATGTTCCTCCGCCTTCTAGGCCGCCCCCTTGCGCTTGGATAGCCCCGAACGTCCCGTGCCTGTCCCGGTGCCCGCGCAGCGGCTCACGAAACCGAGAGCTTGCGCGACCTGCCCGCCGGATCCAGACTGGCCCAAGGCACATGGATGGCGGAGGGGACGATGCAACGTACAGCGGCACTTCTTGCGATGACGATCTGCGGTCTTGCCGGATCGGCTTTGGCGCAGCAGGCCACCGATGCCGTCGCGCCCGAGGCAGCGACGGCGGGCGTGGTCACTGCTGAGGCGTTCGGCGATCTTGGCGCCGCTGCGCGCGCGGCGTTGCAGGCCAAGGCGCAGGGCCAGCCGGTCAAGGCCGCGCATTGGATGGTCAGCGCCGCGAACCCGCTGGCGGTCGAGGCCGGGGCGCGCGTTCTGGACTCCGGCGGCAGCGCCGCAGACGCGATGATCGCGGTGCAGGCCGTGCTGGGCCTGGTCGAGCCGCAAAGCTCGGGACTGGGGGGCGGGGCGTTTCTGGTCTGGTACGATGCCAAAAGTGGCGACCTGACCACGCTGGACGCACGCGAAACCGCGCCGATGGCCGCGCGCCCGACGCTGTTCCAGGACGCCGAGGGCCAGCCGCTGAAGCTCATGCAGGCGGTGGTGGGCGGCCGCTCGGTCGGGACGCCGGGCACTCCGGCCTTGCTGGAAGAGGCGCATCGCCGCTGGGGCCGCGCGAATTGGCCAGGGCTTTTCGGCGATGCGATCCGGCTGGCCGAGGACGGTTTTACCGTCTCGCCCCGGCTGGCCGCGCTGGTCGCGGCCGAGGGGACCGCGCTGCAGGGCGACCCTGCCACTGCCGCCTATTTCTTTCCCGGCGGCCAGCCCGTCGCGGCCGGATCGCTGCTGAAGAATCCCGCCTATGCCGACACGCTGCGCGCCTTGCAGGGGCAGGGGGCAAGGGCCTTCTATTCCGGGCCGGTGGCGCAGGACATCGTGGCGGCGGTGTCGAACGCGCCGGGAAATCCCGGCACGCTGGCGCTGGCCGATCTTAGCGCTTATCGCGTGATTGAGCGACCCGCGGTCTGCGCCAGCTATCGCGATCACGACATCTGCGGGATGGGGCCGCCCTCGTCCGGGGCACTGACGGTCGGGCAGATCCTGGGGATGCTGGGCGGCTATGACCTGGCGGCGCTGGGGGCCGAGAACCCGGAAAGCTGGCGGCTGATCGCGGATGCGTCGCGCCTGGCCTTTGCCGACCGCGAACGCTTCATGGCCGACAGTGATTTCGTCCCCATGCCGACAAAGGGTCTGGTCGATCCGGCCTATCTTGCCGAACGGGGCAAGCTGCTGGCGGGAGACGACTCCCTGCCCGAGGTCAGCGCCGGATCTCCGGGCTGGAGCCATGCGCGGCTTTGGGGTCGGGACGAGGCGCTGGAACTGCCCTCGACCACGCATGTCGCGATCGTCGACGCGCAGGGCAATGCGCTGTCGATGACGACCACGATCGAGAATGGTTTCGGCGCGCGGCTGATGGTGCGCGGCTTCCTGCTGAACAATGAGCTGACGGATTTCAGCTTCACCACCCATGACAAGGCGGGATATCCCATCGCGAACGCGCTTGCGCCTGGCAAGCGGCCCCGGTCGTCGATGGCCCCGACCATCGTGATGGCACAGGGCAAGCCGGTGCTGGTCACCGGCTCTCCGGGGGGCAGCCGGATCATCGGCTATGTAGCAAAGACGATCATCGCCTGGCTTGACTGGGACATGGATGTCCAGCAGGCGGCGGCGCTGCCGAACATCCTGTCGCGGTTCGGCCCGCTGGATGTCGAAGATGGGACCAGCGCCACCGCCCTGTCGGGACCGTTGACCGACCTTGGTTTCCAGGTGAACCCGACCGAGCTGAACTCGGGCGTCCAAAGCATCCAGATCACGCCCGAGGGGCTGGAGGGTGCGGCCGATCCCCGGCGCGAGGGTATTGCCATCGGCGGCTGAGCCGGCGGGAACATTTCCTGCGATGACCGCATCCAATCTGGCATGGGTCCGCTTCCGGCCCCTGACCAGAAAGGAAACGCCATGCGCGCCTTCGTCCCGATCCTGCTTGCGGGTCTTGCCCTTGCAACCCCCGCTCCGGCTCATGAGGGGGCCGTCACCACTCCCCCCGCCGCCCCCTTCGCCAAAGTCAGCGGGCTTGTGCCGCTGCCCGACTTCATTCCCGGCCTGGGCACGCTTTACGTCGATCCAGCGACCCTGCCCGCCGGTCCGTTCCTGGGCTATGACCACGACGGGCGACTGTCCGCCACGATCTATATGATCCCGCTTGACGATCTTGCGGCGGGCAAGGCTTTCGACAAGCTGCCGGTCGGGACCGATACCGTCACCGGCGTCGACATCTATTACAATGCCGGCCATCCGGGGGTCGAAAAGCCGCATGCCCATGTCGTGCTGTATCACGACAAGGACGCGGCCGGCAGGCTTGCGAAATGACGCTGTCGCGTCGCCAGATGCTCGTGCTGGGGGGCGGCGGCCTTGTCGCCCTTGCCACCTTTGCCGCCGCGCCGGTCCGGAGCGCCGAACCGGTCGAGATCGCCATGCGCGGCACCCCGCGTGGCGAAAGGGTTTGGTTCTCGCCCCCCGGCCTTTCGGTCGCGGCGGGAACCCCGCTGCGCTTTGTGAACCAAGACCCCGCGAACAGCCATACCTGCACTGCCTATCACCCGGACCTGTTCGACCGCCAACGCCGGATCCCCGCCGCAGCGGTGCCCTGGGACAGTGATTTTCTGTTGCCGGGGGACAGCTTCGCGCTCACCCTGACGGTGCCGGGGGTGTATGATTATTACTGCCAGCCGCACGAGATGGCCGCGATGGTCGGTCGCATTGTCGTCGGGCGACCGGGCGATCCCGGCTGGGAAGGCCCGGCCCCGGACAGCGAGGATCTGATGGCCGAGGTTCTGGCCGCCTTTCCCCCCGTCGACGCCATCCTGGCCCGTGGCCGGGTCGAGGCGCAGGAGGCCGCATGATCAGCCCCAGCCCCTTGCGGCCGCATCGCGAAGATCCCGACTGGCAGCTTGTGGCCGCCGCCCGCACCCGTGACGAGGCCGCGATCCGCGAACTGGTACGTCGCATGAATCCGCGCCTGTTTCGTATCGCGCGCGGCATCATGCCCAGCGATGCCGAGGCCGAGGAGGTCGTGCAGGACGCCTATCTGACCGCCTTCACCCGACTTGACAGCTTCCGGGGCGAGGCCCGCTTTTCGACCTGGATCAGCCGGATCACGATCAACGCCGCGCTGATGCGTGCGCGCCGCCGCGACCCGGCCAAGGATCACTTTGTGGTTGAACAGGATGCCGCCTCTTCGGCCGAGGTGCTGGCCTTTCCGGGCAGCGAAAGCGCCGAGGAGGCGACCGCGCGCCATCAGGTCCGCACCCTGTTGGAGCAGGCCCTGGCCCTGTTGCCACCCGAATTGCGCCTGCCCTTTCTGCTGCACGAAGTCGAGGGGCAGCCGGTGCTGGCTGTCGCCCGCGATCTTGGGCTGAACCCGATTACGGTCCGCACCCGCCTGTTTCGCGCCCGCCGCCGCCTGCGTCGCGCGCTGGAGGAGCGGTTGCGGGGCGGGCTGGACAGCGTCTTTCCCTTTGACGGGCTGCGCTGCATCCGCATGGCCGACCGCGTGATCGCGGCGCTGCGGGGCAGATAGGCGGCGGGTTTCCGAGGCCTTCAGCTCTGGCCCACCACCGCCAGGGTAAAGCCATCCCAGCCCTTTTCGCCGACGGTCTGGATCGCCGTCGCCTGCAGGCGCGGCTCGCGCGCGATCATGTCCAGAAAGGTCCTGACGCCCTGCACGTTCGGGTCTGTGCTGCCGCCGTCGGTAACCGCACCGCCGCGCACCACGTTGTCGCCGATGATGACGGTGCCCGGACGGCTAAGCTTCAGGCTCCATTCCAGGTAAAGAGGATTGCTGGGCTTGTCGGCATCGATGAAGACCAGGTCGAATGGCCCGTTCAGACCCGGCAGCACCTCGGCCGCCGCACCGACACGCAGGTCGACCCGCTGGTCCAGCCCCGCGCGCTGGATATTGGTGCGGGCGATGTCGGCGTGGACGGGGCTGGCCTCGATGCTGGTGACTGTGCCGTCCGGCGGCAAGGCGCGGGCCATCCAGATGGTGCTGTAGCCGCCCAGCGTCCCGATTTCCAGCACGCGGCGGGCACCGGTCATGGTGATGAACAACGCCAGCATCTTGCCCTGCAGGGCCGAGACGTCATGCGCGGGCAGCCCCGCTTCGGCATTTGCGGCCAGCGCCGCCTGCTGGGCAGGGTCCGGCGGGGCCAGAAGGTCGCTGAAATAGCCGTCCACCTTGGCCCAGCCCGCTGCGTCGCCCGTGGGATAGTCTGGAATTCGCATCTGCGCCGCCTTTTGCCTGCCTGACTGCGCGCAACCTTGGGTCGAGGGCGGAACGAAGGCAAGTGCCAGCGCCGGTGCCGTTACAGCAGGGGGCGCAGCGCCATCTGGGAACCCAGCAGCAGCAGGCAGATCAGGAACACCCGGCGGAAGGTCGCGGCGGGGATGCGCCCGCGCAGCCACTGCCCGGCCCACATGCCCGCCAGCGCGGGGACCAGCGCCAGCAGGGACAGCCCCAGCTGGTCAGCCGTCACCGCGCCCCGCGCGCCAAGGCCCACCGCCAGCGCGATGGTCGAGACGGTAAAGGACAGCCCCAGCGCCTGCACCAGATCATCGCGGGCAAGCCCCAGCGCCTGAAGATAGGGGACGGCGGGCATGACCGAAACGCCGGTCGTCCCGGTCACGATCCCGGTGATCGCACCCACCAGCGGGGACAGCCATGGCTCGGCCGCGGCCGGAACCCGCAACTGGCGCGCACAAAGCGTATAGGCGGCATAGATCGCCAGCGCGAGGCCAAGCACCGTCGTCGCATGTGCGTGGCCGCTGGCCAGCCAGGCCGCACCGGCCAGCGTCCCCGCCGATATTGCCACCATCATTGGCCACAACCTGCGCAGCAGCGGCCCCAAAGCGGGACCCGACAGCAATTGCCACAGATTGGTGGCGACCGCCGGCACGATCAGCAGCCCTGCCGCGGCAAGGGGCGAGATCATTGCCCCCAGCACCGCCATCCCGACGGTCGGAAGCCCCATGCCGGTCACGCCCTTGACGATCCCGGCGGCGAAGAAGGTCGCGGCGACCGCGACGACAAGGACAAGCTCACTCATGCCTAGGGTGATAGCGCGCGGGCACCGGGGCACAATGCGGAAGACCCGCAGGCAGGCTTCGGCTGGACCGAAGGCTGCGCTGCCGCTATCCTTGCCCGCATGCGCTTTGACCTGACCGATCTGCGCCTGTTCCTTGCCGTGGCAGAGGCGGGCAGCATCACCCACGGCGCGGCTCTGGCCGGGCTGTCCCTGGCCGCGGCCAGCGAGCGTCTGCGCGAGATGGAGGCGACCGGAGGAGTGCGCCTGCTGGATCGCGGCCGCCGCGGCGTGACACCGACCGAGGCGGGCGAGACACTGCTGCATCACGCCCGCCTGATCCTGCACCAGATGACCCAGATGCGCGGAGAGATCGGGCAATTCGCCCGGAACCTGCGCAGCACCGTCCGCCTGCTTGCCAATACCGCCGCCCTGACCGAGATCCTGCCTGCACGCCTTGCCCCCTGGCTTGCCGCCCACCCCCAAGTCGATATCGACCTGCGCGAACGGCAAAGCGTCGATATCGCCCGCAGCATCGCGCTTGGCTTTGCCGAGATCGGCGTGCTGAACGCTGCGGTCGACACGGCGGGGCTGGAGCTGCGGCCGTTTGCCATCGATCGGCTGGTCGTGGTCGCCACGCGCGGCCATGCCCTTGCCAGTCGGCGCACCGTGATGCTGGCCGAGCTGGCGGGCGAGCCCTTCCTGGCGCTGGTGGGCGGCGCGATGAGCGATTACCTGGACGCTCAGGCAGCCCGGATCGGCCTGCGGCTGCGGCCTCGCATCCGGCTGCACGCCTTCGACGACATCTGCCGCATGGCCGGTGCGGGGGTAGGGATCGGCATCGTCCCGGTGCTGGCCGCGCGAAGGGCCGCGCGCCCGGCGGGGATCGCGGCGATCCCGTTATCCGACCCTTGGGCGACGCGGCACCTGTCGCTTTGCACCCAGACCAGGGCGCGGCTTTCCCCGGCGGCACAGGATCTGCTGGACCATCTTGGGGCCGATTGCGGGGCGGGCAGCGGGGACCGCCCCCACCCCGTCCCGCCGGGTTGAGCGGCGCGGCCTCTGGTCAGGCCGGCTCGTGCATCGCCGTGCGCAGGACATCGGCCAGAAGCTGCGGGGCGGTCAGAAGCAGCGTTTCGTTGAAGTCGAAACGGCTGTTGTGCAGCGCGCCGCGCTCCATCCCGGCACCGATCCAGAAATAGCAGCCGGGCCGGTCCTCGATCATGGCGCCGAAATCCTCGGCGACCATCGAGGAGCGTTCCGCATCCTGCCATGCCAGCCGCCGATCGGCACCCGCCACCGTGGCCGCGACCAGCGCGACCGCGTCCGCGTCGTTGCGGGTGATGCCGAAGACGGGAACGATCTCGGGGCTGACGGTGATCCCGAAGGCCGAGGCGATCTCTTGCGCCACTTCGCCCGCGATGCGGGTGGCGGCGGCTTCCTCATCCGGCGCGACATAGCGGAACGAGGCCGAGACCCCCAGACGCGCCGGGATGATGTTCGCAGCACTTCCGCCCAGGTTCTGGGTAAAGGCAAAGGCGGTTTCGGGCAGTTCGGCCCGCATCCGGGCATTCATCCGGGTGATCAGCGCGGCCAGCGCGCCATACATGTCATCGGACAGGGCCGGCAGCGCGGCATGGCCGCCTTGTCCCTCTAGCACGAAGCCGATCTTGCGATAGGCGGCCATGATCGCGCCGGGACGGGCCGCGACCGCGCCGACCGGCAATTCGGGCCAGTTGTGGAAGCCGAAGGTCAGGTCGGGGGCAATCTCGTCGAAAAGCCCGTCCTCGATCATTGCGACGGCGCCGCGGCCCACCTCTTCGGCGGGCTGGCAGATGAAATGCACGGTGCCGGGCAGCGGGCCTGCGCGCACCAGCAGTTCCGCCGTCGCCAGCAGCAAGGTCATGTGCCCGTCATGGCCGCAGGCATGCATCCGCCCCGCATTCCCCGAGGCATAGGGCAGGCCGGTCTGTTCGTCCTGCGGCAGTGCGTCCATGTCGGTGCGCAAGGCGACGACGCGACCCGGCCCGCCCTTCAGCGTCGCGACAAAGCCGGTGCCGCCGATGCTGCGCGAGATCTCGCATCCCAGAGCCGCCAACCGCCGTGCCAGCTCGGCCGATGTCCAGCTTTCCTCGAAAGCGATTTCGGGGCGCTGGTGAAATTCCCGGCGGATGGCGCAGAACCGGTCGTGGTTCGCGGCCAACCAGCCAAGTTCGTCCTGAACCTGCGCCATCTCAGCCCTCCAGCGCGCGGGATGCGACTGCAACGAAGCTTTTGACGCGGGCCGGATCGACGGGGTTCCACCAGACGCCGTCCTGCTTCAGCGACGAGGCGACGATGACGCCATTGGTCAAGGACAGGATCAGTTCGACATTGGCCTCGCTGACGCCCGAGCCGACCAGCAGTGCCAGATGGCTCGCGTCGCGGATGGTGCGGATCTCGTCGGGATTGGCGGCATCGCCGGTGCGCTGGCCGGTCGCGATCACGGCATCCGCGTCAAAGAAGGCCAGGTCGCGCGTCAGTTCCTCGATCGTGCGGTCGGCGACAATGGCATGGGCGCCGTGCTTCACATGGCTGTCGGCAAAGACCTTGATCTGGTCCTGCCGCAGCCGGGCGCGAAAGCGCAGTGCCTCGCCGGCGCGGCCCTCGACGAAGCCTTCGTTCGCGACATAGGCGTTGGCCCATTCATTGACGCGGATGAAGCTTGCGCCACCGGCGGCGGCGATGGACAGCGCCGGGATCGGTGCGTTCGCCAGTACGCTGATCCCCAGCGGCACGTCGAATTCGCGGCGAATGCGGTCGGTGACGACGGCCATGAAGGCGGCGGTTTCGCAGGTGATGTCATCCGGCTTGAGGAAGGGGATGTCGCCGTGGTTCTCGATCATCAGCCCGTGCATTCCGTTCGCGACCAGCGCCTCGGCGTCGCGCAGGCAGGCGTCATAGATCTCGGTCATGGGCTGGCCGCGATAGCGCGGGGCACCCGGGAAGGCCGGGCAATGGATCATCCCGATCAGCGCCTTGTCGCGGCCGAAGATGTCGCTTATCGCATTGGCGGGACGGTCGGAAATCAGTTGCATCATCTGCCCTTCATGGAAGTTTCGAAAGTGAGTGTCATGGCGCAAGTCGTGGTGATTGGAAACATCGCGCTGGACGAGACTTTGGCGGTCGAGGCATTTCCCGCTCCGGGGGCCTCGATCGCAGGTTCGGCGATTTCGCAAAGCGTCGGCGGCAAGGGCGCGAACCAGGCGATCGTGCTGGCCCGCGCGCTGGCCGGCGTGGCCACGGTCCGGCTGGTGGCGGCCATCGGACCAGACCCGCGCGGGCAGGTGCTGGCTGCCGGGGTCTCGGACGAGCCGCTGGACGCGCAGCTGACGCGCCGCGACAGCCCCACGGATTTCTCGGTCATCCTGCGCGACCGCAACCGCGAGAACACGATCGTGACGACGCAGGATTGCGCGCGCGCGATGACCCCGACCGAGGCGGTCGCGGCTTTGGGCGCGCTTGGCGCGGGGGATGCACTGGTGCTGCAAGGGAACCTGCGCCCCGAGACATCGCTTGCCGCGCTGGCCGAGGCCGGGCGGCGCGGGATCTGGCGCATCCTGAACCCTTCGCCGGTCGAGGGGTGCAACGACGCGATGCTGGCGGAATGCGACCTGCTTTGCGTGAACGAGGGCGAGGCCGAGCATTTCGGCGGCGTCGCGCGGCTTTCGCAGGGCAGGGTGCTGGTCAGGACGCTGGGACCGAAGGGGGCTGAGGTCTGGCGCGACGGCACCCTGCAGCTTGCAGTGCCGGGAAACCCGGTCGCGGCGCTGGACCCGACCGGCGCCGGGGATTGCTTCCTGGCTGCGCTGGTCGCCGCGATGATCCGGCACGGCCGCCGCCAGCCCGAGGCCGGGGATGTCGGCCTTGCCTCATGGGCGGCCGGGATATGTGTGTCCCGCTTGGGCACGCAGGGGGCCTTTCCGTCCGTCGCCGAATTTGCCGCGGCCTTTGCCACGGAGGGGGTGGGCGCGCCGAGGGGATCGGCGCTGCCCCGGTGATCCTGTCGCAGGATCAGTCGTTGGCTTCCAGCCAACCGAACATGTTCAGCCAAAGCTGGCGATAGCCTTCCCAGGCGCAGAATGCCGGGGACAGCCAGTGCGGCGACATGTCCGAGGTCCAGACGACCGAGCGGCCCTTGCCGAACTTGCCCGCAACCAGCAGCGGGTGGCCGCCCTGGTCCTCGGGCAGGCGGGCGATCAGCTCGGCCCCGTCCTTGAGCATCACCTCGTTCACGCCCAGCAGCGGAGGCCATTCGGCGGGCATCCCGGCCAGGATCGGGTGGTCGGCGGCGACGATCTCGGCGGTCGCGCCCTCGGGGATCTCGACGCGGTCGTCCCAGGGGTGGCATTTGACCGGCAGGACTTCCTCGACCGGGGTATTGCGCCAGCGCGCCTTGCCGTCGATGCCCTGGAACGAGAAATAGCCCCCGGCCATGATCAGCTTGCCGCCTTCTTCGACCCACTGCTTCAGCAGGCGCAGGCGGTTCGGGGCAGTCTGGCTGTGGATCCAGACGCGCTGCGGCAGCAGGAAGGTCGAGGCGCCGATATCCGACAGGATGATGATGTCATAGGCGCGGATACCTTCGATGTCGAAGGGGAAGCCATCTTGGGCTTCATGCGCGGGCATGTGCGTGACGTCGTAGTCAGTGCCCTTCATCGCGTCGATCAGCGGCTGGCAGCCGGTGTGGAAGGTGACCGAGCCGAACTGGTCGAAGCCCTTGTAATGGGTCGAGGAGGAAACCCAGCTTTCGCCAACCAGCAAAACCTTTTTCGTCATTTCTTGTCCTTTCAAGAGTCAGAGGCGGCGAAGCGCGCGTCAAAGACGCGGCGCGGGTTCGCAACCATGAGATTGTCGACCAGCACTGGGTCGAGGCCGAGCCGCTTGAGACGCGGCAGGAAGTGGGCGTTCACGAAGCCATAGCCGTTGCCGCCATAGTGGCGCAGCATGCACTTCAGGAAAACGTCGTGGCTGAGCAGGACCTTGTGGCCGTGTCCGGCCTCGATCAGGCCCTGGATCGCGCGCGCGCAATCTGCATCAGGCGGGCAATCGACATCCTGGTCGGCGTAATAGAACAGGTTGCCGATCATGTCGTATTCGATGAAGGCGCCGCGCGCCGCCAGTTCGTGCTGATAGGTCCGGTCCGCCCAGGACGGGTTCATGTGGCACAGGACCGTGTGGTTCAGGTCCGCGCCCTCGGTTTCGCAGATGTCCAGCACCTTGTGCGCCAACCGGAACCAGGCGGGCAGATGGACCATCAGCGGCAGGCCGGTGCGGGCCTGCGCCTGCGCCGCGCCGCGCAGGCTTTTCTCTTCGTCCGGGGTGAAGTCCGAACCGACGCCGATCTCTCCGATCAGGCCAATCCGGGCATCGGTGCCGTCGGTGCCGGTCGTCGCTTCGGCGACGATCTGGTCGGCGATGTCCGTGACGCTGAGGTCATGGAAATAATCCGGCAGCGACGTTCCCAGATAGTAGCCCGAGCCCATCACGATGTTCACCCCGGCGCCATCCGCGATGCGCCGCAGTGCGCGGGGATCGCGACCGATGCCGCGGCAGGTCGGCTCAACCACCGTGCGGCCGCCCTGGCGGGTGAAATAGCCCAGTTCCTGCACCACCAGGTCGGGTTCGTTGACGCCCAGGTTCGGGCGGTTGACGAAGGGATCCTGGATCAGCTCGGAATAGATCTCGGGCGTGATCGGATGGTCGACCAGATATTCCCGCGCCGGATCGGTCGGCGGGTTCCACCAGCACGAGCAATCGTTGTTCAGATGCTCATGCATCAGCGTGATGCCCAGGCTTGATGCGGGAACGGGACCGTTCACGGTCATCACCAGCCCCGAGCCGACATGCGCCTGCGAAAGTTCGGTCATGGTTCAGCCCTTTTTCCCGATCTTGAAGCCGCCGCCGAACAGCCGCGTGTTCATCCAGATGGCGACAAGGATGATGACCCCGGTGACGATCTGCGTCAGGAAGGGCGAGACGTGGAGCAGGATCAGCCCGTTGCCGATGATCGAGATGGTCAGGGTGCCAAGCACCGTTCCCAGGATCGAGCCGCGCCCGCCCATCAGCGAGGTGCCGCCAAGTACCACGGCGGCGATGACCTGCATCTCGAAGCCGACGGCGGCGTTGGACGAGCCCGAGCCGAGGCGTGCGGCGATCAGCAGCCCGGCCAGCGCGCAGGCGATGCCCGACATCATGTAGACCGAACAGACGATCCAGCGCGCGGGCATCCCGACGCGGCGCGCCGCCTCAAGGTTCGAGCCCACGGCCACGACGCGGCGGCCATAGCGCGTATTGCGCATGACGATGAAGCCCAGCACCGCGAACAGCGTGGCGATGATCGCAGGGACCGGGATCCCCGCCAGCGTGCCGCGACCCAGCCAGAAAAATCCGGGCTGGTCCTTGATCGGGATCGAATAGCCCGCGGTAATGTAAAGCGCGACGCCGCGCAGGATCGACATCCCGGCCAGCGTGACGATGAAGGCCGCGATCCCCTGGAACGAGATGAACCAGCCTTGCAGCAGCCCGACGATCGCACCCGCGACCAGCATCGTGATCAGGGTCGGGATCCAGTCGAAGCCGTTCGCCATCATGATCGCAGCCAGCGCGTTGATCAGCGCCACGGTCGAACCGACGGCCAGGTCGATGCCCGCCGTCATGATGACGAAGGTCATTGCAACCGCGACGATCAGGACCGGCGCTGCCTGCCGCAGCACGTTCAGAAGGTTGCCCGCCGTCAGGAAGCTCTCGGACAGCGCGCCGAAAAAGGCCATGCAGGCGACGAAGAACAGGGTGATGGACAGCACCTGCGCATTGTCGTTCAACCATTCGACGGTGTGGCTTTGCTTGGCGCGTTCGGTGTAACTGGACATCAATGCCCCCCCGTAATCAGTTTCACGACCTCTTCCAGGTCGGTATCGCCGATCATGCGCTCGGCCACCTTGGTGCCTTCATACATGACGGCGATGCGGTCGCAGACGCGGAAGACGTCCTGCAGGCGGTGGGTGATCAGCACGACGCCGACGCCCTTGGCCTTGACGCGGTTGATCAGCGCCAGCACCGCCTCGACTTCGGCCACGGCCAGTGCCGAGGTGGGCTCGTCCATGATCAGCACCTTGGGCTGGAACGAGGCCGCGCGGGCGATCGCGATCGCCTGCCGCTGGCCGCCGGACAGCTTCTCGACCCGCGCGGTCAGGCGGGGAATGCGGATTTCCAGTGCTTCCAACATTTCCTGTGCGCGCACCAGCATCGCCTTCTGATCAAGGAAGGGGCCCTTGCTCAGCTCGCGGCCCAGGAACAGGTTGCCGACAACGTCGATATGGTCGCAAAGCGCCAGATCCTGGAACACCATCTCGATATGGCGCGAACGCGCGTCATTCGGACCGGTGAAGCGGACCTCTTCGCCCTCGACCGTGATGGTTCCGGAATCCGGGATATAGGTTCCCGAGATCACCTTGGAGAGCGTCGACTTGCCCGCCGCGTTGTCGCCCAGCAGCGCAAGGCATTCACCCGGACGGATGTCAAGATCGACCCCCCGCAGCGCCTGATGCGAACCGAAGGTCAGCCGGATGTCGCGCAGCGATACGAGAGGCGCCCCGGAGCCGGGGAGGATTTCTCCCCCCCGGTCCGTGCTTTGGCTGGCGATGGTCATTTGAAGGTCTCGCGGAACTGGTCCACGTTCTCCTTGGTGACGATGGTGGCGGGGACCGAGATCACCTTCTCGACTTCCTCGCCGGCCGAGATCTTGGCCAGCGCCTCGACCGCGGCCGAACCCATGCCGGCCGGATCCTGCTGGACGACACCGCCGACGAAGCCAGCGTCGATCCCGTCGATCACGCCCGAGGTCAGATCCCAGCCATAGACTTTGACGCTGTCCTGGCGACCCTGGCTTTGCGCGGCTGCGACGGCTGCGACCATCGCCGGTTCACCGGTGGCATAGACGGCGTTCATGTCCGGGTTTGCAGTCAGCAGGTTTTCCGCCGCGCCAAGCGCCACGTCCTGCACGTTCTGGCCGTCGACCTCGCCGATCAGGCTGACGTTGGGACCAGCCTGAAGCGCGGTGTTGAAGCTGTCCTTGCGGATGTTCTGGATGAACGAGTTCAGTGCCACGACCTGGCCCATCTTGATCTCGCCGTCCTTGTTCTGCGCCAGCACGAACTTGGCGAAATCCTCGCTGGTCTTGGCGTTGTCGACACCGATCTGGGCCTTCTGTGGGCCGTCGGGCAGGATCGCGTCGATGGCGACCACCGGGATGCCGGCATCGGCCGCCTGCTGGACGGCGGGCATGATGCCGTTCACGTCGATGGCGACGACCGCGATGCCGTCAACCTTTTGCTGGATGAAGGTCTCGATGGCCGAGTTCTGCGCCTGCGGGTCGTTATTGGCGTTGAAGATCGCCAGCTTGTCGCCCGAGGCGTCCGCCGCTTTCTGCGCACCTTCATTGATCTGGTTGAAGAAAAGCGCCTGCTGGTTGATCTGCACCAGGGCGAAGGTCTTGCCTTCCGCATAAGCGCCGGTTGCCGCGAGGACCGCGAAAGCGCTGGTCACGGCCATCATCACATGACGGGACATTCCAATTTTCATCTGTTGCTCTCATGTTGGACCGTTGCTTGTGGGGCGGGCGGGACGGAGGCAACGGAGCTCCGCTCGACCAACGTGACCGGCAAGATCTCGACCCGGCTGCATGCCGCGGGATCTTCCCAATCCGTATTCAGCAGGATTTCGACCGCCTTGGCCCCCAGTGCCTCGACCGGTTGGCGGATGGCGGTGATCGGCGTCGCGAAGTAATCCAGCGGCAGGATGTCGTCGAAGCCGATGATCGAGATGTCGTCGGGAACACGCAGGTCGCGACGCGCCAGTTCGTCCAGCGTGCCGATGACCAGTTCGTCCGACATGGCGAAGATCGCGGTGATGCCGGGATGTTCGTCCAGCAGTTCGGCGCACAGGCGCGAGCCGTCCTCGATCGTATAGCTGCCGGCCTTGCGGTGGACGCGGTATCCGCCGTCCGCGCTGTCATCCAAGGCGCGGCTGAAGCCCTGAAAACGCGCGGCCCCGGAATGCATCTCGTCCCCGGTGCCGATCACGCCGATGGCGCGGTGACCGTGGCGCGCAAGATATTGTCCCGCCAGATAGCCGCCGCTGTCATTGTCGCAAAACAGCCGCGGCGCGGTCGCCCCCGGCACGTCCTCGTCCAGCAGAACGACGCGGCGCGCGGCATCGATGCGCGATTTCAGCGGCGCGACTTCGGGGTGGTTGGTGACGAAGATCAACCCGTCGACATGGCGGTCGGAGACGCTGTCCAGATAGCGCTGCTCGCGCCCCGGCCGGTTCAGCGTGACCGAGATCGCCAGTTCCTGCCCGCGCTCGAAGGCCGCGTTTTCAACCGCGGCGACCAGAGCCGCGAAGAAGGGGGCCTTGATCTCGGGCACGACCATCTGGATCTGGTCGGTGCGTCCGCGGCTGAGCGAGCGGGCAAAGGGATTGGGGTGATAGTTCAGCGCGCGAATGGCATTTTCGATGGCCTCGCGTGTCGGCTCGGGCAGGGACAGCGTGCCGTTTAGGTAACGCGACACGGTTGCCGGGGAAACGCCGGCCCTTTCCGCCACCTGCTTCAGATTCGCCATACCGAGTGCTCCGCCCATCAGTAAAGCGATTTACTAGCACTGGTTCATGTCTTGTAAAGCGGTTTATCCACCCAGGCCGCGCGCGGTCGCCCGCTGCCTGCGTAATGTGCGCAGCCGCCTGCAGGTTGCCCACTTGCCGCGTCGATCGCGGCAAGGCTGCCGGAAAAGGGCGTCATGCGCATCGGTGTGCGCGATGGAGGGAATTTTCGACCGGGCCGGCGAGAGTCAGGTCAGGGCCTTACGCCGCGCGGCTTGCTGCGTGGCTGGCCCGGCCTTCGACGATCAGCTGCGGCACGCCTTTCGAACAGGGTTCGATCCGCGCCTCGACATCGAAGACGTCGCGCAGCAGGCGGCTGGTGACGACCTCGGGGGTCGGGCCGCAGGCGACAAGACCGCCGCCGCCGATCACCAGCGCCGCATCGGAAAATCGCAGCGCGTGGCCCAGATCGTGCATGGCGACGACGATCAGCAGGCCCTGTTCGCGGGTCAGCCGGCGCAGCAGCGCCAGCAGGTCGATCTGGCGCGACAGGTCCAGCGCCGAGGTCGGCTCGTCCATCAGCAGGATCTGCGGGTTCTGCACCAGCGCCTGCGCCGCGCCCACCATCTGGCGCTGGCCGCCGGACAGATCGCCGACATTCTGTCCGCGCAGGGCGGCGATGTTGAGCAGATCCAGCATCCGGTCGACCTCGGCGTGATCCTCGGGCAGGACGCGCAGGCGGCGGCCCTGCATCCGCGCCAGAAGGATCGATTCATAGACCGTCAGCACCGGTCGCGCGCCATTGTCCTGCGGCATATAGGCGATGGGCCGGGGCACGGTCGCACCCTCGACCCGGATCTGGCCCGCGCCACGCAGCAGCCCGAAGATGCGGCGGAACAGCGTGGATTTCCCCGAGCCGTTCGGCCCCAGCAGCGCGACCAGTTGGCCGCCCCGCAGGGCCGGGGTGCTGATCCCGCCCAGCACCTGCCGTCCACCATAGGCGGCCGAGACGTCCTGCAGGCTAAGGCTTACCATGCCGCGTTCCTTCGGTTCAGGATCAGGTAAAGGAAGAAGGGAATCCCCACCAGCGCGGTCACGATGCCGATCGGAATGACGGTGCCGGGAATGATGGACTTGGACAGGATCGACCCCACCGACAGCAGGAGCGCGCCCGACAAGGCCGCGCCCGGCAGCAGGAAGCGCTGATCCTCGCCCAGAAGCATCCGGGCGATATGCGGCCCGACCAGACCGATAAAGCCGATGCTGCCCACGAACGAGACCGAGATCGCGGCCAGCAGGCTGACGATCACCAGCACCTCAAGCCGCAGACGGCGGGGGCGCACGCCCATGCTTTCCGCCTTGGCCTCGCCCAGCCGCATCGCCGTCAGCTGCCAGCCGCGCCGCGCCAGCAGCGGGGCCGAAGCGGCCAGAACCGCCAGCGCGATCCAAAGCTTCGGCCAGGTCGCCTTGGTCAGGCTGCCCATGGTCCAGAACACCACCGCCGCCACCGCCTGCTGGCTGGCGAAGAACTGGATCAGGGACATCATCGCGTTGAAGATGAAGACCAGCGCGATGCCCAGCAGGATGATGGTCTCGCTGCCGACGCCTTGGCGCAGGCTGAGCCCATAGACCGCCAGCGAGGTCAGCATCGCCATCAGGAAGGCGTTGACCGGGATGATGTAATCGACCGCGAAGGGCACCAGCGCGACGCCGAAGGCCAGCGCCAGCGCTGCCCCGAATCCCGCCCCGGCCGAGATCCCCAGTGTGAAGGGGCTTGCCAGCGGGTTGTTCAGGATCGTCTGCATCTGCACGCCCGCAATCGACAGGCTTGCGCCCACGACTGCCGCCATCAGCGCAACCGGCATGCGGATTTCCCACAGGATGACGCGGATGCGTTCATCGACAAGGCCGGGGCGCAGCAGCGCCTCGACCACCTGGGCCAGGCTGTAGCGCGCCGGGCCAAGCGCAAGGTCCAGGCAGATGCTGAAGACCAGCGCCGCGGCCAGCGCCGCCAGGATAAGTTGGCGGCGCAGCACGAGTGCGCGGTAAAAGCCGCGCCCCGCCGCTGCCGGGGCCGCGTCACTCATTCAGCGACACCCAGTAGCCGGGCCGATAAGGCACGGGCAGGAAGCGCTCATGCAGCTCTTTCAGCGTCGCTTCGGGGTCCAGATCGGCGAAAAGCTGCGGCTGCTGCCATTTCGCCAGTTGCTGGACCGCCACGAAGTAATAGGGGTTGTCATAGAACTGGTGCCAAATCGCGTGGAACTGGCCGGTCTTGACCGCATTGGTGCCGGTCATGGCGGTGCGCGTGGTCAGGCCCTGCAGCTTCGCACGCGCGGCCTTCAGATCCGCGCCCGGACCGACGCCGACCCAGGCCCCGTTGGGGACATAGGCGTCCCATTTGCCGCCCGTCACGATGACCTGATCGGGGTTCGAGGCGATGATCTGTTCGGGGTTCAGCGTCCCGAAGGTGGCGGGAATGATCCCCTTGGCGATGTTCTCGCCGCCCGCGATCTCGACATATTCGCCGAAATTGCCGTCGCCGAAGCTCATGCAGCAATCGTCGGAATAGCCGCCGGCGCGGTCGACGAAGACCTTGGGTCGGGTGAATTCGGCCTTGGCCAGCACCTCGGTCACGCGCTTCATCTGCTGGTCGACGAACTGCACATATTCCTCGGCCCGATCCTCGCGGCCGGTCAGCTTGCCCATGATGTGCATGGATTCGATGCTGTGGGCCATCGGGTCTTCGCGGAAATCGACATAGACGATCGGGATGCCAAGCTGCGCCAGCTTGTCGTCATAGCCCGCATCCTCGGTCGCGGCCTTGGATTCCAGGTTCATCAGCATCACGTCGGGCTTCAGCGCGGCCGCCTGTTCGACATCGAAGGTGCCGTCCTTGAAGCCGCCGAAGGTGGGCAGGTCCGTCAGTTCGGGGAATTTCTCGGCATAGGCGGCGTAATTGTCGGGATCGGCCTCCAGCAGGTCCTGACGCCAGCCGACGACGCGCTGGAACGGCGCCTCGCGGTCAAGGATGCCCAACAGATAGATCTGCCGCCCCTCGCCCAGGATGATGCGCTTGGCCGGTGCCTCGACCGTCACTTCGCGTCCGGCGATGTCGGTCAGGGTGACGGGCTCGGCAAGGGCGGGAAGGGTTCCGGACAGGGAAAGGGCGCTGGCGACAGCGGCAAGGCGAAGAATCATGGCGGCGGTTCCTGGGCAAGACTGTCTGCGACGCGCGCCGTTTATGAATACCTATGGAAATAGTCAACTAAGGATCATGACCGTCCCCCAAAGCCTGCCGGGGAACGGCGAAAGATTGCCCGCCAAGGCACCTGGGCTCGCAGGCGGGATCAAAGCGCCAGCGCGGGCGAACGGCCGCTGATCTCGAATTCCCATTCGGCCTGCCACGCGCCCGCCTGCCGCGTCAGCACCAGATAGTTCCGCTGCGCGACATAGCGACCGACCTGGCCGGGGATGCGGCGAATCGCGATATGCTTGCCCGGCAGCGGATCGTCCCCCAGCATCGCCAGCGTTCCCAGAAAGCGCGCCCACGCCCGTGGCGGCGGGCGATGCGCGATGCCCGAGGCGACAAGCTGGTGCAGCTTGGCCGTTCCCTGCAGCGGCATCTCGGCCCGCGTCGCAAGGTGGATCTCGCCCGAGACCACCACGACGTTCCGGCCGGTCTGCCCGAAGTCGACCAGCAGGCCCAGCATCCGTCGCCATTCCTCGCGATGGGAATGACTTTGCCACTGGTCGCGCAGGTCGTCCTCATAGCTTTGCATCCGGGGCACGGCCATCATCAGCGTCTCAAGCAGCGACAGGCGTGGACCCAGCAGCGGGACGCTGGACATCAGGACAAGACGCTCGTCGCCCTGAAGCGGCGGCTCGTCCTGCATCATCGCCCAGCCGCCCGGTCCCATGATGCGCCGGCGCGTCCGCTCGGATCGCATGTCGGGCGCCAGCAGGCGCAGGCCGGGGGCGCGGATCGTCCAGCCAAGGTGGCCGCCCTGCGGATCGGCGAAGCGCGCGGGCAGGTCACCATCCGCGGCCGCGGCCTGAAAGGTCAGAAAGGCTTCACGCGCCGCCGCGAACAGCAACTGCCCGACTTCGGATTCCGTCGCGCGGCGGGCCAGCGATCCCCAGCCGTCGCAAATGTCGTGATCGTCCCATTGCATCAGCGAGGGCACGCGCGCCGCGATCCAGGCGAAGCTGGGCGAGGCGTAAAGCGCCGCATAGCGCTCCAGGAACCGCTCGCGCAGGTGCCGGCGCAGGTCGCCAAGGTCGGCTCCCGGGTCGGGAAGGCGGTCGGGCCAGTCGTCGGACAGGGGATGGCCCTGCGTCACCTCGTCGGCATAGACCTGATCGCCGCCATGCAGCAGCAGCGCGAAGGGGGCCTTGCCATGTTCCGCGCGCAGGCGTTCCCACATCGCGTTGCGCTCGGACCCCTCGCGGTCAAGGTCGCCGACCTCTTCGCCATTGCACGAGACATAGGCCAGCCGCGCATCGCCATGCAGGTCAAGCGACAGGACAAACGTCTGGCCGTTCCAGCGGTATTCGGCCTGCCCTTGTGGCAGCGCGAAACGGGCGCGATGGACGGTCGCGGCCGCGTATTCGGCCAGCGGCATTGCGGGGAACAACGCTCCTGCGGCCTCGACCGGGGGCACGGCGGCCCCGCGAGGCGCGATGAACAGCGCGGCCAGATGCACAAGATCGCCGGCAACGTGATCCAGATACAGGATCGGCCCGATGGTTTTCGCTGGGTCGGTCATCTGGTCCTTTTCCATTGCAGGCCGACTGCATCCCATCCGCGCGCCTCCGGCACAACCGCCCTTGCGGCCGCCCACGCGGATGTGAGCGGATCGCGCAGGCATCCGCGCAGCCAATGGTCACGGCTGCCGTTCGACTGCGCAACCGCATCGCGTTGGGCTATGTTAGCACGGGGCAATGAACGCAGAGGATGTCATGATCATGGACAAGGTTGCCATTATCACCGCCGGAGGGTCCGGCATGGGCGCGGCCACGGCCCGCCGCCTGCACCGGGATGGCTATCGTGTTGCCATACTGTCCTCTTCCGGCAAGGGCGAGGCGCTGGCGCAGGAACTGGGCGGGATCGGCGTTACCGGTTCGAACCAGTCGCCCGAAGATCTGGCGCGGCTGGTCGACGCGACGATGAAGGCGTGGGGCCGGGTCGATGCGCTGGTCAACTCGGCCGGGCACGGGCCAAGGGGACCGCTGCTGGGGCTGAGCGACGATGACTGGCATCAAGGGATGGAGGTCTATTTCCTGGGCGCCGTCCGGCCGATCCGGCTTGTCACCCCTATCATGCAGGCGCAGGGCACGGGCGCGATCGTCAACATCTCGACCGCCTGGGCGTTCGAGCCAAGCGCGATGTTCCCGACCTCGGCCGTGTTCCGCGCGGGTCTGGCCAGTTTCACCAAGATCTATGCCGACGAACACGCGGGCCAGGGCATCCGCATCAACAATGTCCTGCCCGGCTGGATCGACAGCCTGCCCGCGACCGAAGAGCGCCGCGAGAGCGTGCCGATGGGCCGCTATGGCACGTCCGAGGAAATCGCCGCCACCATCGCCTTCCTGCTGTCCGAGGGCGCGGGCTATATCACCGGGCAGAATATCCGCGTGGACGGCGGCATCGCGCGCAGCATCTAGGCGGGACCCCCGGCCTTCGGTGCGACCAGAAGCTGCGAGAAATGGCGCTCGGCCACCTCCATGAACCGGCGCGCCGTGGCCGAGGGGGGCATGGATTCTGGCATGGCAAAGGCGAAGTGATGCGTCAGCCTTTCACGCAGCGGGCGGATTGCGATGGGAAGATGGGCATAGTCGCGCGCCATCAGCCCGTTGACCAGCGTGATGCCCAGCCCATGCGCGGCAAGGGCGCAGGCCGACATGACCGAATGCGCCTCGATCCGGATCTGCGGACGCAGGCCGATCTCCATCAGAAGCTGGTCGATCTCGCTGCGGGGGGCGCGCATCCGGCCCAGCAGGATCAGCGGCTCGCGAAACAGGTCGCGGACCGAGACGACGTCGCGTGCGGCCAGCGGGTGGTCGGCTGGCATGACGCAGACCGTCTCGACCTCGATCAGCGGGGTCGAGACGATGCCGGGGCGCTGCGTCGGCATCCGCAGGAAGCCGATCTCGGCCCGATCGTCCAGCAGCATCCGTTCGATCGTATCATAGGTGCCGGTATGGATCTCGACCTGGACACGGTCGTTTGTCGCGGTGAAGTCCTGCAAGACCCGGGGGATGATGGTCATGGTCAGGCTGGCGGGAAAGGCCACCCGCAGCGTCAGCATGGGCGAATTCCCCGAACCGAGATCGCGCGCCATCTGGGTCAGCCGGGTGTTCTGGACCAGCACCGCCGAGATCTGCGATAGCAGCGCCCGGTTTTCGCGGGTCGGGATCAGCCTGCCCTTTTCGCGGGTGAACAGCGCAAGGCCCAGTTCAGCCTCGATCTGGGCAAGCCGGCGGCTGACTGCGGATTGCGAGACGCCCAGCACCTCGGCGGCAGCCTGGGTGGTGCCCTTGTCGCATACGACCTGGAAGGTGCGGAGAAGTTCGGAATCCATTATGCGTACCACGCATCAACTGAAACATAATCATCATAATATTGCATAGTCGAGAATCGTTTCGCAAACCATTCCCGAAACGGAGGACTTCCAGACATGAGCCACCCAATCGGCAGCTCCGCGGCGGGGCTGCGCCCATGACGGTCTTTATCCTGAGGCGGCTGGTCCAGACCATGCTGGTTCTTCTGCTGACCTCGGTCATCGTCTTTCTGGGCGTCTATGCCATCGGCGACCCGCTGGAAATCCTCCTGCCGGCCGATGCAAGCCTGGCCGAGCGGGCGCAGGTTGCGGCTTCGCTGCATCTCGACCAGCCGTTGCCGTTGCAATATTTCGGCTTCCTGTCTTCGGCGCTGCATGGCGATTTCGGAAATTCGTTCGTCTTCAACCGTCCGGCGCTGGACGTGATCTTCGAACGCCTGCCCGCCACGCTGGAGCTGACCATCACCGCGCTGGTGCTGTCGCTGGTCTTTGGCCTGCCGCTCGGGCTTCTGGCCGGGACGCGGCCCGGATCAACCACGGACGAGACCATCGTTACCGGTTCGATCCTGGGCTTCTCGCTGCCGAACTTCTGGCAGGGGATGATGCTGGTCATGATCTTCTCGGTCTGGCTGGGCTGGCTGCCCTCGACCGGGCGGGGCGAGACGGGAACCATCCTGGGCATCACCACCAGCTTCGCGACCTGGGACGGTATCCAGCACCTGCTGCTGCCTGCGACGAATCTTGCGCTGGCGCAGATCGCGCTGGTCATCCGCATGACCCGGACGGGCGTGCAGGAAACCATGCCGCTGGATTTCGTGAAATTCGCGCGTGCTCGTGGCATCTCGGAACGGCGCATCCTGTTTGTGCATGTGCTGAAGACGATCATGATCCCGATCATCACCATCCTTGGGGTCGAGTTCGGGTCGCTGATCGCATTCGCCGTCGTGACCGAAACGATCTTCGCATGGCCGGGCGTCGGAAAGCTGATCATCGATTCGATCAACGGGCTCGATCGTCCGATCATCGTGGCCTATATCCTGGTCATCGTCTGCCTGTTCAGCCTCATCAACTTCACGGTCGACATCCTTTATTCGGCGCTCGACCCGCGCATCCGGGGGCGTCAGTGATGGCTTCGACCCTGTTCCGGGCAATCGCCCAAGGCGACACCCTGTCCGCCCGCCTGCTGTGCGGCATCCTTTCCAGCCCCAAGACCACCATCGCGGCGCTTCTCTGCGTGATCCTGGTTGCGGCATCGCTGCTGGCGCCGTGGATCGCGCCGCAGAACCCCTATGACCTTGGGGCGATCGATTTCTTCGACAGCAAGCTGGCGCCCGGCAGCACCTCGATGGGGGGCATGACCTATTGGCTGGGCACCGACACGCAGGGCCGCGACATGCTGTCGGCCATGCTTTACGGGCTGCGGACCTCGCTTTGGGTCGGCGTCACCGCGGGGATGCTGGCGATGCTGGTCGGCACGCTGGCGGGCCTGATCGCCGCCTATGCCCGCGGCTGGGTCGAGACGCTGATCATGCGCTTCGTCGACCTGATGCTGTCGCTGCCCACGATCCTTGTCGCGCTGATGATCCTGGTGATCTTTGGCCAAGGGACGTGGAAGGTGATCCTGGCGCTGATCTTCGTGCAATGGGCCTATTTCGCGCGCGCCGTCCGCGCCGCGGCCATGATCGAGACCGGCAAGGACTATGTCGAGGCCGCGCGCTGCCTGGGCCTGTCGCCCACGCGCATCCTGTTGTCGCATATCCTGCCCAATTGCCTGCCGCCGCTGATCGTGATCGCGATGATCCAGGTCGCCCATGCCATCGCGGCGGAAGCGACGCTCAGCTTCCTCGGCATCGGCCTGCCGATCACCGAACCCTCGCTGGGGCTGCTGATCGCCAATGGCTATCAGGTGCTGCTGGCCGGGCTTTACTGGATGAGCGTGTTCCCGGGCCTGCTGCTTCTGACCCTTGTCTTTTCGATCAACGTCGTGGGCGACCGCCTGCGCGAGGTCCTGAACCCGAGGCTTGCCCAATGACCGACGACATCATCCTGAAGGTCGAGGGCCTGAAGACCTGGTTTGATACGCCGAAGGGCACGGTGAAATCCGTGGACGGCGTCGACCTGGAACTGAAGCGCGGCGAGATTCTGGGCCTTGTCGGCGAAAGCGGCTCGGGCAAGTCGATTACCGGCTTTTCCATCCTTGGCCTGATCGACAAGCCCGGCCGCGTGGTCGAGGGGCGGATCGATTATCGCGGCGAGGATCTGCGCGCCGCCGGGCCAAAGCGCCTGCGCGCACTGCGCGGCGACCGCATCGCGATGATCTTTCAGGATCCGATGATGACCCTGAACCCGGTGCTGAAGATCGGGACGCAGATGATCGAGACCGTCCGCGCCCATCGCAAGGTCAGCCGGGCCGAGGCCCGCGCCCGCGCGCTTGCCGCGCTGGCCAAGGTCGGCATCCCCCATCCCGAAGAGCGCATCGACGCCTATCCGCATGAATTTTCGGGCGGGATGCGCCAGCGCGTCGCGATCGCCATCGCACTTCTGCACGAACCCGACCTGATCATTGCGGACGAACCCACGACCGCTTTGGACGTGACGATCCAAAGCCAGATCCTGGCCGAGATGCAGAAGCTGTCGCAGGAGATGGGCCTTGCGATGATCTGGATCAGCCATGACCTCGGCGTGGTCGCGGCGCTGGCCCAGAAGATCGCGGTCATGTATGCGGGCCGGATCGTCGAACATGGTCCGACTGCGCAGGTTCTGGACCATCCGCGCCATCCTTATACGCGCGGGCTGATCGATTCGACCCCGATGGCGAACCGCCGCGGAGAGCCGCTGCGCCAGATCCCCGGTGCCGCACCTCCACCGCTGGGCCGCCCCGAAGGCTGTCCCTTCCGCCCCCGTTGCCCGCGTGCCTCCGCCGAATGCCTGCACGAACCCTCCGAAAGCGGGACGGACAATCACGGCTGGCGCTGTTTTCACCCGATGGAGGTTGTCGCATGAGCGGGACCGAAGCCGCCACGCCGCTGGCCGCGGCACGCGACGTCAGCAAGCGTTTCCAGCGCAAGCCCGACATGATCGAGCGTTTCGTGGGCCGCCTGGCCGGATCGCCGCCACCTCCGACCGTCCATGCACTGGACGATGTCAGCCTTGAGGTGATGAAGGGCGAGGTCGTGGGCCTAGTCGGCGAATCCGGCTGCGGAAAATCCACGCTGGGCCGCGCCATCGCCGGAATGCTGCCGATCTCGGGCGGGGTTGTCGAACGGCAGGGCCGCGACATCGCGTCGCTGAAAGGTCGGGACCGCATGGAGATGCGCCTGCGCACGCAGATCATCTTCCAGGACCCGATGTCCTCGCTGAACCCGCGCAAGACCGTCCGCCAGATCATCGGAGAGGCGCCGCGCGTCCACGGGCTTCTGCCCGCGGGGGGCGTCGATGCGCTGGTCGCGGACCTGCTGGCGCGGGTCGGACTGGATCCGGCGGTCGCGGGCCGCTATCCGCACCAGTTCTCGGGCGGGCAACGCCAGCGGCTGGGCATCGCGCGGGCACTGGCGGTGCAGCCGGATTTCCTGGTCTGCGACGAAAGCATCGCAGCGCTGGACGTCTCGATCCAGGCGCAGGTCATCAACCTGTTCATGGAACTGAAGCGCGATCTTGGACTGACGCTGCTGTTCATCAGCCACGATCTTTCCGTGGTCCAGCACATCTCGGACCGGGTCGTGGTCATGTATCTGGGACGCATCGTCGAAAGCGCGCCCACGGACGAGATCTTTGGCCCGGAAGGACCGCGCCATCCCTATACTGCCGCACTTCTGGCCGAGGTGCCGCGGATCGACCGGCGGGGCCATACCTTCTCGACCGTGAAGGGCGAGATCCCCTCGCCATTGAGCCCGCCCGGCGGTTGCCATTTCCACCCCAGGTGCCCGTTTGCCATGGACATCTGCAAGACCACCCGCCCCGCGCTGAAGGATTTCGCGGGTGGCCATTCCGCGGCCTGTCACCTGGACGGGGGCGCGGGCCTGCGCGCGATCAAACGCAATACCAGCAACGACAAATGACAGGGAACACCATGACCACGCTTTTCAAGACGGCGGCATTGGCCGCACTTCTGTGCGGGACGGCGCTGTCGGCCTCGGCCCAGCAGCTGACCATGGGGCTTGCGGCCGAGCAATCCTCGATCGATCCGCAATTCTCGCGCACGGGGAACAACCAGAACACCTCGAACATGATCTTCGAGGAGCTGGTGAAGTTCGACCGCAACCTGCAGATCTCGCCCGGCCTTGCGACCGAATGGACGAATCTCGACCCGCTGACCTGGCAGGTCAAGCTGCGCGAGGGCGTGACCTTCCAGGATGGCAGCCCTTTCACCGCCGATGACGTGATCTTCTCGCTCGAGCGGGCGCCGAACGTCCCGAATTCGCCCGCGCCCTACAGCGACATGGTGTCGAATATCGACAAGCTGGAAAAGGTCGACGACCTGACGCTGAAGATCACGACCAAGATCCCCGATCCCGCCCTGATCGAGGATATTGGCCGCGTTTTCATCATCAGCAAGGCCGCCAGCGACGGCAAGGCGACCGAGGATTTCAACGCGGGCACCGCCGCCATCGGCACCGGCCCCTACAAGTTCGTGTCCTGGACGCCGGGCGAGGATCTGAAGCTGCAGGCCTATGACGGCTACTGGGGCGACAAGCCCGAGTTCAAGGACGTGGACATCAAGTTCATCTCGAACGACGCGGCGCGGGTCGCGGCGTTGTTGTCTGGCGCGGTCGATCTGATCGACTCGGTCCCGCCGGCCGACACCACGCAGATTTCCTCGGGCGGCGATTTCACCATCCTGTCAGAACCGTCGGGTCGCGTCGTCTATCTGGCGCTCAGCATGCGCGGCGATACCGCGCCGGGCGTGACCGACCTTCAGGGCAAGCCGCTGACGGTGAACCCGTTCAAGGACGAACGCGTCCGCAAGGCCGTGTCGCTGATGCTGGACCGACAGCTGATCGTCGACCGCCTGCTGGGCGGCGCGGGCGTGCCGGCCGCGCAGATCGTTCCCGAGGTTCTGGGTGGCTATGCGGCCGACCTGCAACCGCAGACCCCCGATCCGGCCGAGGCAAAGAAGCTTCTGGCTGAGGCGGGCTATCCCGACGGGTTCGGGATCACGGTCGTGTCGTCCAACAACCGCTTCCCAGGAGATGCCGAACTGGCGCAGGCGATCGGCCAGATGCTGACCCGCGGCGGGCTGAAGGTGAACGCGGTGCAGGTCTTCCCCTATAACGTCTATTCCAAGGACGCGACCGCCGGGGCCTATGGCGCCTTCGTGTTCTCGCTGGGCTCCTCGACCCCCACGGCCGCGCCGATGCTGGGTTCGCTGATCCGCACCTATGACAAGGAAGCGGGCACGGGCGCGTTCAACCGGATGCGGTTCTCGTCGCCGGAATTCGACGCGGCGCTCAGCAAGGCGCAATCCGAATTCGACCTGGACAAGCGCAACGAACTGCTGGCCGAGGCCACCCGCATCGCCTTCGCCAAGACGCCGATCGTGCCGCTTTACTGGCAGAAGATCGACTGGGCGATGAAGCAGGGTCTGACGCTGGAAGCGGGCCTGTCCGAATACACGCTGCCCCAGAACGTGAGGACCGCGAAGTGATGCCCCTGGTCGCCCTGACGCCGGCCGAGCCGGTCACCCAGGATGTCGTCGTCCATCGCAACGTGATGATCCCGATGCGGGACGGCGTCCGTCTGGCGACCGACATCTATCGTCCGGCGTCGGGCGGCCGCCCGCTTGAAGATCCCCTGCCGGTGATCTTCGAGCGCACCCCCTATGACAAGTCGGGCACCCCCCGGACCGAGCTTTCTGTGGCCGAGCCGGTCTCGAAATCGCGGGCCGATCTCGCGGTGCTGCTGGTCCGGCAGGGCTACATCGTGATCTGGCAGGATTGCCGGGGTCGCTTCGCCTCGGAAGGGCGCTTCACCAAATATGTGAACGAGGCCGAGGATGGTTTCGACGCGATGGTCTGGATCGAGGCGCAGCCTTGGAACAATTCCCGGATCGGAACGATGGGCCTCAGCTATGACGCGCATGTGCAGATGGCGATGGCCTGCCTGAACCCACCGGGCCTTGCCTGCATGGCCGTCGATTCCGGCGGTTTCTCGAACGCGTTCAGCTGCGGCATCCGTCAGGGTGGCGCCTTCGAGATGAAGCAGGTCACCTGGGCCTATAGCCACGCCAAGGACAGTCCGCTTGCCGCCAGCGATCCCGGGGTTCTGGCCGCGATCGAGGCCGAGGATCTGGCCGGCTGGATGGCCCGCACGCCCTGGACCAAGGGCCGCTCGCCCATCAAGTGGGATCCTGATTTCGAAGCCTATGTGCTGGAACAGTGGCAGCACGGCACCTTTGACGATTTCTGGAAGCGGACCGGGCTTTGGGCGGCGGGCCATTACGCTACCTTCCCAAAGGTTCCGATCATCTTCATGTCCAGCTGGTACGACGTCTATGTCCCCAGCACGCTTGAGAATTACGCCGGGCTGAAGGGTGATCCGGCGCGGCCGCTGACCCTGATCATGGGGCCGTGGACGCATGGCAACCGCTCGCGCAGCACCTTCGGCGACGTCGATTTCGGCCCCGCCGCGACCTTCGACGGGCAGATCGACCGCGACTGGCTGACGTATCGGCTGAAATTCTTCGCCCGCTGGCTGAAGGACGAGGATCAGCCCGCGCAGGACGGCCGCGCCCATGTCTTCCTGATGGGCGGGGGCAGCGGCACGCGCACGTCGGCAGGACATCTGGACCACGGCGGTCACTGGATCGAAGCGCCGGACTGGCCCATTCCGGCTGCCGAACCGTTGGTCCTTTACCCCCGCCCGGACATGAGCCTTGCCGTGGACGCGCCCGAAACCGGTGCCGTGCTTGGCTATGACTTCGACCCGCGCGACCCGGTGCCGACCATCGGAGGGGCGCTGACCTCGGGCGAGCCGATCTTTACGGGCGGTGGTTTCGATCAGGTCGAGGCGCCGGAATTCTATGGCTGCCGCAATCCGGGGATGCCGCTGACCGCGCGCCCCGACGTGCTGAGCTTCGAAACCGCGCCGCTGGCCGAGGAGCTGGCCGTGGTCGGCCCGGTGGTGGTGCGGCTGGCGGTTTCGACCGACGCGCCGGACACGGATTTCACCGCCAAGCTGGTCGATGTCTATCCGCCAAGCGCGGATTACCCGCGCGGCTATGCGCTGATCATCTCGGACGGGATCTTCCGACTGCGCTATCGCGAGGGCTGGGATCGCCCCGAGCCGGTCGCGGCGGATGAAGGCGTGATCGAGATCGAGATCAACCCCTTTGCCACGGCGAACTTGTTCGCCAAAGGGCACCGGCTGCGGCTGGACGTCTCGTCCTCGAACTATCCGAAATTCGACGTGAACCCGAATACCGGCGCGCCCGAGGGCACGTCGCGCATGACCCGGATCGCGCGAAATCAGGTCCATCTGGGGCAGGGCACCCGGATCGAGTTGATGCGCCTGCCGAAAGGCTGAGGCACCGGGCGGAACGGGATGCGCCGGTCGACTCAGGAACGTGTCGGCCGGCGCTTTTGCGTGATAGCCAGTTCAGGCCGGCAGCAACGCCGAACGGGGATCCTGCGACACCAGCCGCCCGCGCGCGAAGATGCTGGACGCCGAAGGCCCGCCCGCGACCAGCGTGTCGATATCGTCGCTGCGCATGACGTTGAAGTTTGCCAGACTGCCCTTTTCGATGGCATGGTCCCGAAGTCCCATCAGCTTCGCCGGGATCTCGGTGATCATGCGATAGGTCGTGGCCAACTCATCCCCCTTCAGGTGGCCTGCCAGCAGGGTCCAGCGGGCCATTTCCAGCAGGTCACCCGATCCGCTGGGTACGAACGGATCCTGGATATTGTCCGAGGCCGTGGCCAGCGGCACGCCTGCCCGGATCAGTTCGGCCACGCGCGTCAGGCCGCGCGGCGGCAGTTCGTCGGCGCTGCGGCCCTGCAGATACAGGTTCGCAGCGGGCAGGGTGACAAGGCCGATCCCCAGATCGATGATCTCGGCCATGATCGGCTCGAAGGCGGCGCGCGGGATCGCGCTCAGCACCGAGGTGTGGCCCAGCACCGTGCGTCCCTGCATGCCAAAGCGGCGGACGCGGTCGAACACCTTGGCGAAATGCAGGCGGTTCGGGTCCAGATGCTCGTCCATGTGCAGGTCGACCGGCAGGCCGTGGCGCGCCGCCGCCTCGAAGATCAGGTCAAGGTAGCGGTCGGGATCCTCGGCCACCGCCGGTGTGCCGCCGACTGCATCCGCCGATTGCGCGGCGCGGTCGATATTTGCGGCGAGCCAGGCCAGGTCTTGCCCCGGATGCGGCGTCATGAAGGCGACAAGCTGCAGGGCCACACGGTCGGACCAGTCGGTGCGCAACTGGGCCAGTGCCTCGATGCCGTTGAAGCCCGCATCCTTGTCGACATTGACATGGCTGCGGATCGCCAGCGTGCCGCGCGACAGGCATTGCGCGATGGTCTTCGAGGCGCGGCGGAAGATGTCTTCGGGCGGGGCTTGCCGGGCATAGGCGGCAAAGGCGTCCCGTGCCCCCTGCAGCGTGCCCGAGGGGTTCGGGGCAAAGCGCAGCACGCCCGTCTTGTCCAGATGCTGGTGAACATCCACGAAGCCCGGCGTGACTAGGCAACCCGTGGCGTCGAAGCGCTGCGCCTCGGGCGGGGGGGTGATGCTGGCGGCGATCTCGGCGATCCGCCCCGCGGCATCGATCAGGATCTCGGCGCGGGTCAGCGTCCCGTCCGCCGCGGCGATCCGCCCCCCGGTCAGCAGGATCGGGCGCGCGGGAACAGAGATAGGTTCGGTCTTGCTCATCTTGTCCTCTCTGGCGGGATAGGTGGGATCGGATCCGATGGACCCGGTCCCTTCTGTCAGGCATTCACACGCAATTCCTGTGACTTGCCAGACTCAGGCCTGTTGAAGCGGGGCATGGGCGTGGTCGCCCTCGCCATCCGCGCCGTTCAGCAGCAAGTTCAGCACGACCGAGACGACGCAGGCCACGACGACCGAGCTGTGCAGGACCGATTGCGACCAGCCGGGCAGCTGCTCGAACAGGCTGGGTTGCAGGATCGGGATAAAGGCCATCGCCAGCGTCAGCGCGACGATCAGCATATTGTAGCGGTTGTTGGTGTAGTCGACCTTGGCCAGCGACTGGATGCCCGCCGCCGCGACGATCCCGAACATGGCAATGCCCGCGCCGCCCAGGGCGGGGGCTGGCACCGCGGCAAGGATCGCGCCGAATTTCGGGAAGAAGGCGACGACACAGAAGATCAGCCCGCACAGTGCCACCACCCAACGGCTGCGCACGCCGCTAAGGATGACCAGACCGACATTCTCCATATGGGCGATGAACGGGAAGCCCGCGAACACCCCGGCGACGGCGCTGGCCAGCCCGTTGGCGCGGATGCCGTCCGCGACCTGGCCAGGGGTCACCTCGCGTTCGACAAGATCCCCGATCGAGATGAACAGGCCCATGGATTCCACGGTCTGCACCAGCATGACGATGAAGATCGTGGCGAAGGGCAGGATCGCGAAGGTCGGCATCCCGAATTCGAAGGGCGCGGGCGCGATCAGCCAGGGCGCCTCGCGCATGGGGGTCAGGTCGCCCATGCCGAACAGGACGGCGACCAGCGCACCCACGGTCAGCCCGCCCAGCACCGCCAGGTTGCGCATCAGCGGCCCGCCATAGCGGTTGAACAGCAGGATCGTGACCAGCACCAGAAGCGCGATGGCCAGGTATCCCGGCTTGCCGAAATTGGCGTTGCCATGCCCGCCTCCGGCCCATTGATAGGCGACCGGCAGAAGCTGGACCCCGATCGCGGTCACGATGCAGCCGGTGACGACCGGCGGAAAGAACCGCCGGAGCCGTCCGGCCAGTGGCGCGATCAGGGTGATCAGGATGCCGCCCAGGATCACCGCGCCGCAGACGCCGCTGATCCCGACACCCGGCATGGTGCCGATGGCGATGATCGCCGAGACGCTGCTGAAGGCCACGCCGTTCATGATCGGCAGCCGCACGCCAAAGCGCCAGAAGCCGATGGTCTGCAGAAGCGTCGCCACGCCCGAGCAGAAAAAGGTCGCGCTGATCAACAGGATGGTGTCGTGCTGGCTGAAACCCAGCGCATTGGCGATGATCAGCGGCACCGCGACCGAGCCGACATAGGACACGGCAAGATGCTGAAGCGCCAAGGCAAGCATGGGCCGCAGCGGCAGGATTTCGTCAACCGGATGTATTCCCTTCGTCTTCGTCATGATCCCCTCCCTTGGGATGTCCCTCTCAGACTTCGGTATTCTCCTTCTCGTCAGCCGTTTTCCTTTGTGCTTTCACGCGGCTGCGAGACATTTCTTCAGATTCTGGGTGAGGGTGTTCCGGTCGAGGTTCCGGCCGATCACGATCATCTTGTTGCATCTTGGCTCATCCGCCCACGGGTGGTTGGGGCGGAACTCGATCTCGCCGTGGACGCCGTGCAGGACATAGCAGTAGTCGTCGCCCTTGACCGAGAAGATGCCCTTCATGCGGAACAGGTCGGCAGTGTCCGAGTGGCGGATCTCGTCCAGCCAGCGGGTCATGGCGGCGGGGTCCATGTGGCCCTGCAGCTCGATTCCGACCGAGCTGACCGAGGCGTCGTGGCTGTGGCTGGCGTCGCGGTCCCAGGGCGCGGGATGGTGGACATGATCATGGCCGCCATCAAGGTCGATCTCGGCCGCCATCGTGCGGTTGCGGTCGAAGGCGGCAAGGCCAAGGATCTTGCCCAGGTCGATTTGCGCGAAGCTTGAGCGGACGATCTCGGCGGTCTCGTTCAGCTTCTTCACCCGGCGGGTGACTTCGGCGATCTCGGCCTCGGTGGCGATGTCGACCTTGTTGATGACGATCCGGTCGGCGCAGACGATCTGGTCCACGGCCTGGTTGTCCAGAGCATCGACATCGGCGTCGTCCAGATGCCGCAGGATGTGCTTGGCATCGACCAGCGCGATGACGCCGTCCAGATTGGTTTCATCCCGGATCGGGTCGTCCAGGAAGAAGGTCTGCGCCACCGGATAGGGATCGGCAAGGCCGCTGGTCTCGATGATGATATGGTCCAGCCGGTCGGGGCGGTCCAGCAACTGGCGGATGACGCGCAACAGATCGTCGCGAGCCTCGGCCACGCAGCAGACGCAGCCATTGGTCATCTCGAAGATTTCCTCGGTACTGCCGATGACGAGGTCGCCGTCGATGCCGATCTCGCCGAACTCGTTCTCGATCACCGCGATCTTCATGCCGTGGTTCTCGCGCAGGATATAGTTCAGCAGCGTGGTCTTGCCCGCGCCCAGAAAGCCCGTCAGTACCGTGACCGGGATCTTGTCTTTCACCGTCTTCTGCATGGTCTTCCCTCCCTTGGAAGTCAGGGTGTCTTGACCCAGCGTCGCACCTGCGCGGCGTCGAGGTCGAAAAGGTCCAGAACCCGGCCCAGCGTCTGGTCGACCATCTCGTCCAGAGAGCGCGGGCGGGCATAGAAGGCGGGCACCGGAGGGGCAATGATGCCGCCCATTTCGGTGACCCGCAGCATGTTGGCGAGGTGGCTTTGCGTCAGCGGCGTCTCGCGCGCCATCAGCACCAGCCGGCGGCGTTCCTTCAGCGTGACCTCGGCCGCGCGGCTGACCAGGCCCGAAGTCACACCCTGCGCCACCTCGGCCAGCGTCCGCATCGAGCAGGGCGCGACGATCATGCCCATGGTCCTGAACGACCCGCTGGAGATGCTGGCCGCGACATCGTCGGGGCGATAGAGATAGTCGGCGCGCGCCTCGATGTCGGACAGCTTGAAGCCTGTCTCGTGCGTCATGGTCAGCAGCGCGGCACGGGTGACGCTGGCATGGGTCTCGATCCCCAGTTCGCGCAGTATCTCAAGCAGGCGCAGCCCATAGACGAAACCAGAAGCGCCGCTGATACCCACCACCATGCGCCGTGGCGGGTCGGGCAGGTGATGGGCGTTCATGGCCGCGCCCCCTCCAGACCCCGCAGCAACGCCTGCGCCCGGTCGCGCGCGCCCGCGTCCAGCACCGCGCGGATGCCGTGGAAATCCGGCCCTCGGGTGGCGTCCAGCGCCAGCCGCGAGGTGGTGCCATCCGCGGTCGAGGACGGATCAAGCGGGCTGCCCGGCAGGCCGTCCACGGTGAACATGTCGCGATGGGGCTGGAAATGCGTGGCCAGCGCCCACAGGACCTGGCTGTCCTGCGTCACATCGATATCGTCGTCGACCGCGATCACCGTCTTCAGATAGGGATCCCAGCCCAGCAGCCCCAGCATGACCTGGCGCGCCTCGCCGGGGCGGGTCTGGCGGATGCGGACATAGCAATGGAAATGCGTCCCCGAAGTCGGATAGTGCAGCCCGGTGACCGAGGGAAAGCGGGCCTTCAGCTTTTCCAGCATCTCGGCCTCGCGCGGCAGGCGGGCCAGGTTCAGGTGTTCGTCGGTGGCGCCGCCGACCACGTCGACCAGCCAGGGCGCGCGCTTGCGCATCATCGCGGTGACATGGAACAGCGTGTTGGTCGAGCGGTCCGAGGAATAGCCCGAAAATTCGCCGAACGGTCCCTCGGCGACATGGGCCTCGGGGTCGAGATTGCCTTCCAGCACGAACTCCGCATTGGCCGGGACGCCAATGCCGTGGCGCGGGGTCGCGATCATCTCAAGCGGGGCCTGCATCAGGCCGCCAGCCACCGCGCGTTCATCGGTACCAAAGGCGACGCGGGCCGAGGCGGCCAGCATGAACAGCGGATGCGCACCGATGACCATGGCAACGGGCAACGGTCGCCCTGCCTCGCGTGCGGTCTGGTACATGCGCCACAGGTGGCCGCGCGAATGCAGGCTGGTGGCCAGCGCCGACTGCGCATGTCGCATCGAGCGGTGATAGCTGAGGTTCGCGATACCGGTTTCAGGGTCAGAGGCAACGATGATCGCATTGGTGACATAGGGGCCGCGGTCGCTGTCGAAATGGCGGATCATCGGCAGGGCGGACAGGTCTACCGCCTCGCCCTCGGTCACCACCTCGGCCACGGCGCCGTCATTGACGAAGACCGGGTCGACCGGCGCATTGGCGCGGCGCTGGTATTCCGCGTGCAGGTCCTCGACCCCCACACCGAACAGGCGGGCGATGCGTTGGCGCGAGGCGAAGACATTCGTCACCAGCGGCCAGTCGCTGCCCGGCACGCTGGCGCAGGCCAGCATCGGCGCGCGTCCCTGCAGGGCCAGGGCCTCGACGATCGCGGCGACATCCTGACCGTCGGCCAGGGGCGCGGGCAGGTCCAGGATATCGTCGGGGAAACGCTCGCGGTAATTGGCGACAAAGCTTTGGAAATCCTGTGACTCGCGCATCTCGCCCTCGGGGGTTCTGGGTGATTTGTGGTGGGGGTGGGTGCGGGGGGCCGGCCCCGCACCCTTCCGCCTCAGACGTAGGTCGCCGTGAGGCGTTTCTCGGCTTCGGCCAGGTCCTTGGGAGGCTTGGTTGGCTCGATGCCGATCAGGCGGGCGATATTGTTGCCCAGGTAGTCTTCCAGGATGTCCTCGCTGAGGTTCATCCCCTGCGGTGCGGGGGAGCACAACACCTCAAGCTCGCGCAGCCACATGCCGGGGTTGTTCGGCGGAGAGTCTGTGCCGAAGACGATCTTGTGCGGCGGCAGTTGCTTGGCGAATTCCACGATCCGCGACTGGAAGCACCAGCCGGATTCGCAATAGACGTTGGGCGTGTCCATCCCCATCCAGAAGGCCTCGAACGAATAGTTGCCGCCGGTCTGGATGCCGAAATGGCCGATGATGAAGTTGACCATCGGGAATTCGCGGATGATCGGATAGAACTGCGTCGGGATCGAATAGGGCCCGTCGCCGGTATGGATCAGCACGACGATGTTGTACTTGGCACACATCTTCATCGCCGGACGCAGCCATTCCAGCGCCCGGTCGGGGCGATAGCCGTGCATGTTGGAATGCAGCTTCAGCATCTTGAAACCGTATTCCTTGACGTGGAATTCCAGTTCGAGCGCGCCGTTTTCCGGTCCCCAGCGCGGGTTGAAGTTGAAGTTGCCGATGAAGCGGTCGGGATATTTCTGGCACAGTTCCGCGACATAGGACATGTAATCGCGGATACCATCGCGGCCGCGGCGGTTGCCGTCGCGATAGCCGGTATTGCCGGGGGGCGGCTGGATGAAGCCCATGTCGATCCGGCGCGGCTTGCCGTTGATCATATAGGGCCCGTCCATCAACTTCAGCATCCGTTCGCCGGTGAAGGGCTCGCCGGTGTGGCGCCAGGCCTCGTCGACCAGGTTGGTCGGATGCAGGTGGGTGTCGATGATCATGCAGGTTCTCCGAATTCTCAGACGAGCGTGGCGAGGTAGTGCTTGTTCTCGATGCCGTGACGCTCCAGTTCGGCGACTGCATCCTCGTAGGTGGCGGGATGGGGGGTCGGCTCGATCCCGATCATCCGTGCCAGGTTGTTGCCCAGGTAATCCTCAAGCGTGGCTTCATCGAGGTTCAGACCCTGGGGCGGCTCGTGGCACAGCACCTCAAGCAGGTTCAGCCACATGCCCGGTTCGTTCGGCGGCGTGTCCGAGCCGTAAAGGATCTTGTGGGTCGGCAGGTCCTTGGCGAATTCCACGATCCGGGACTGCAGGCACCAGCTCGACTCGCAATAGACGTTGGGGAATTCCATCGCCCACTGGAACGGCTCGAAGGTATAGACGCCGCCGGTCTGGACCCCGAAATGGGCCATGATGAAGTCGATCTGCGGATATTCCTTGATCAGCGGAATCCATTCCGACGGGATCGAATAGGGGCCGTCCCCGGTATGGACCTTCACCATCACGCCCAGCTCGGCGCATTTGTCCAGCGCGGGGCGCAGCCAGTCCTTGGCCCGGTCCGGGCGATAGGCATGCATGTTCGCCTGGAACTGTACCATCTTGAAGCCATGCTGGGTCACATAGCGTTCGATCGCCTCGACACCATTCGCCACGCCGCAGCGCGGATTATAGACGAAGCAGCCGATGAAGCGGTCGGGATAGGTCTGCACCATCTTCAGCGTATAGGCCATGTAGGCCTCGATCGACTGGCGTCCGTCCAGCTCTCCATCCGTCCAGGTATAGATGGTGTTGCCCTGCGGCGGCTGGATGAAGGCCTTGTCGATCCGGCGCGGCTTGCCATTGATCGTATAGGGTCCGTTCATCATCTGGATCAGCCGCTCGCCGCTGAACGGCTCGCCGTCATGCTGCCAGGCGAGATCGACCACGTCCGTCGGATAGCAGCTCGTATCGATGATCATGCTTGGTCTCCTTCTGCTCGGCCTCTCCCGGGCCGACGGGTCGGAAAACCCCGCTGTCTCCCCCGCGGCAGGCCATAACCTGCCCGGAGGCCGCCGCCGCGGCCCCCCGGATCGCCTTGCGCGACCCGCCCTTCATGACATCGATGATTCCCCTTGGGTCCGACCCTCACATGCCGGGGGCAAGACGTATAATATCGGTTTAAGCCGACGTTCAGATGTTTTGCATATGGGCTGGCATGGGGCGGCAGCGACCCCGCGCGCGCCGATGCGGGGCAAAAATGACGCGGGCCGGGGATGACCAAGCGGGCCAACGCGCGGCCCCGTTGACAGGAATCGCCGAGCACAATCAATGCTTGCCGCGCACACATCACAGGGAAACAAGATGCCGATCAACCTGTCGGCCTGGAACGTCGAATTGACGGAACTGGGCGATCATATTCCAGGCTGGACCTTCGACAGCAGCGTCTACGGCTCCAGCGGGCCTGCCTATGACCTGTCCGCGAACGTGATTCAGGTCACGCTGACCGACAATGGCGACGGCACAATTGCGGTCAATACCGGCGACACCGTCACCATCGACGGCGTGCCGCAGGCGATCGGTCTGATCTATTACGGCGACACGGTGGTCATCGACGGCACGACCATCCAGACCGTCACTATGTATGTGGGGCCGGACAATCAGGTTCCGGTCGTCTTTCCGATCATCGACGGAAAGATCACGAATGCCTTCGGCGGCGACATCACCCGGTCCGAAGGCACGGCCAGCTTCAACACCCCGATCCCGCTGGCCGAATTCGCCTGCTTCGCGCGGGGCACCCTGATCGGGACCGAGCGTGGGCCCGTCGCGGTGGAACTCCTGCGCGAAGGCGATCTTGTCCGTACGCGCGATCATGGCCTGCAGCCCATCCGCTGGACCGGCTCGGCAAGGCTGGGGGGCGCGCGCCTTGGGATCCCGGCGCATCTCCATCCTGTCCGCATCCGCGCCGGCGCACTTGGCGAGGGGGTTCCGTCAGCTGACCTGCTGGTCTCGCCCCAACACCGGGTGCTGGTCCGGTCGCGGATCGCGCAGCGGATGTTCGGCACCGATGAGCTTCTGGTGGCCGCGAAACATCTGCTGGGGCTGGACGGGGTCGAGATCGCAACCGATCTACGCGCGGTCGAGTATTTCCACATCTTGTTCGACCGGCACGAAATCGTGTCATCGAACGGGGCCGAGACGGAGTCACTGTTCACCGGGCCCGAGGCGCTGAAGTCGGTCGGACCGCAGGCGCGGGACGAGATCCTGGCCCTGTTCCCGGAACTGGCCGCGGGCGTTCCGGACCCGGTTCCCGCGCGGATGCTGGTGCCGGGCCGAATGGCGCGCCGGCTGGTCGAACGCCATGTCGGGAACCGCAAGCCGCTGTCCTGACCCGCGCCGACGGGGCCGGATCCTTCGGCCCCGTCGCAGGCTGGGACCGCCTTGCCCGGACCCGGCCCGTGGTCTATGCGGGCGCTGCTTTCACCGACCCCTCCTCTTCGTCCCTTGGGGCGCGCAAGGAAAGGCAGCAGCCCGCATGAACTGGGATGATTTCAGGATCGTTTCCGCCGTCTGCAAGACCGGCTCCTTCACGCGGGCCGGGCGTATCCTGCAGATCAACGAAACCACCGTCGGCCGGCGTATCAACCGGCTGGAAACCGAGATGGGCCTGACGCTCTTCGACGCGGTGGACGGGATGCGGCGTCCGACGCAGGCCTGTGCCGCGATCATGCGCAACCTGCGTGAAATGGAGAAATCGGCGGACGAGATCCGGCGCGCCCTGCGCGGTCACGACCACCTGCAACGGCAGTTCCGTCTGTCGACCATCGCCGCCATCGCCGAACATTGGCTGGCCCCGCACCTGCCGCAGCTTCTGACGGCGCTGCCCGACCTGTCGCTTAGCATCGACACCTCGGACCAGAATGTCGACATGTCCCGCTGGGAGGCGGATTTCGCCCTGCGGTTGGGACGCCCCAAGCAGGGTTCGTTCCTGATGCGGCGGATCGGGCAAATCAACTTCGTGCTGGTGCAGCCCGCCCGGACCGGCGCGGACGAGCCTCTGCTGGTCACCTATCCCGAAGCCATGATCGACATGCCCGAGATGGTCGAGATGTTCGACACGATAGGCAACCGCCAGCCGCGGGTCGAGACATCGGACCTGAACCTGATCCGCGAATTGCTGGCGAGCGGCCGTGCGATCGGCGTCCTGCCCGAAGCCATGGCGCACAGGCTTTCGGCCCGCGCCGATCTGCTCACGACGCCGATCACCGTCGCGCGCGAGGTCTGGCTGCTGTCCCAGCCCTATTTGCGCGACGATCCTGTCGCGAGAGAACTGTCCGCATGGTTGCCCACTCTTTTCGCAATGCGGAAAAAATCAGCACCTCTGCCACCAAAGGACGACTTTTTGTGACAGATTATGCTGTCCGATTTTTCCTGAGTGGAATGCAAATTTCCTAACAATTACTTGACTATCTTAACCATGAATCGTGGTCCCTGCATTTTTGCAGCCCCTCCTGCCGAAATTCCGGGTTTCCCCCGACCGGAAGCGGGCGCAGTTATACATCTGTATGAGAAATCTGCCTTTTTGTCGGGTTAATGGGTGATATCGCGCTGGCGATTTCTCGAAGATACCGAACGATAGGAGGCGTGAGGTGACTTCAGTTTCTCAGGGTGAGACCGTTGGCGTGCAGGATTGCACCGTCTTTCCCGACAGTTTTTCGCGCATAGGGCGAGTTGCCTGTTTAGTCGGCAGCCTGATCGTCGGCGGACTGGCCGGGCTTGCCCTGAAGGCGCGGGCAGATACCGGCACCGCCCTTTGGACCGTGGTTCTGGGCGCCGCCTTTGCCGGTGGGCTGCTGTCGACCTGGTCGCCTTGCGGCTATTCCTCGATTTCGCTTCTGCGTCCGACAGGGCGGGGCATGCGCGCAGTCAGGGACTGGCTGCCGACATTCGCCATGCACGGGCTGGGCTATGCCGCGGGTGCGCTGATCCTTGGCACGCTGCTGGGCGCGATCGGCGGTCTGGCGAGGTTCCAGGGATTCTCGACCGGTTTCGGGCTGGCGGTGCTGGCGTTGATCGGGTTGGTCTATGGCGCGCATCAACTGGACTTCCTGCGCGTCCCCTATCCGCAGCGCCGGGCGCAGGTGCCCCATGATGCACGCCAGCGGTTCCCGAAATGGGTCGTGGGCGGGCTTTACGGGCTGTCGCTGGGTCTGGATTACCTGACCTATGTGCAGACGCCCCTGCTTTACATGATGACCGCCGCCGCGATCCTGACCGGCAACCTGGCCGCAGCCATCGCGATCATCGCCGTCTTCAACCTGGGCCGCTATCTGCCGGTCGCGGTGAACCTGTTCCCGGTCACGGATTACCAGATCCAGGCTTGGCTTGGCCGCAATCAGGAACGCGCGGCGATCCTGGACGGTGCGATCCTGACGGCGCTTGGCGCAGCCTTCGCGGTTCTCGCGCTGGCCTGACGGACCCCGATCCCACCGAAATTCACCCACTCGGCCCGCGATCCGTCGCCGGGGCCCGGGAGCCATCACAGGGAGGACACCATGGCTTCTAGCAGCAGACAAATTCCCAGATACCTGACCCTTGCCGGCGCTTGCGCATTGGCCTCGGCCATGGCGATCGGCGCGGCCGCCGCGCAGGATGCCGCGGCACAGTCCCAAGGGCAGCGCGACGCCGCCGAGGCCGCGCGCCAGCTTGCCGCAGGTGAGGCCGACGAGCCCACGGTGCTGAGCGCGCCGAAACCGGACGACCGTCGCGTTTATGTCCAGGATCCGGCGCATTTCGCGGCGATTTCGCAGCAATTCGCGATCGATGGCGAAACCGGCCGCGTGGTCGGGATCACCGATGGCGGCTTCATGACCCAGCCGCTGTCTGCCGATGACGGTTCGTTCATCGCGCAGGCCAGCACGGTCTTTTCCCGCATCGCCCGTGGGACCCGCACCGATTATGTCGAGGTCTTCGATCCGCAGACCTTCGAGCCTACCGCGGATATCGAGCTGCCCGAGGCCTCGCGCTTCCTGATCGGCACCTATCAGTGGATGAACGCGCTGACGCCCGACAAGAAGAAGCTGCTGTTCTATCAATTCTCGCCCTCGCCAGCGGTCGGCATCGTCGATCTTGAGAACAAGAAGTTCGACCGCATGGTCGATGTGCCGGACTGCTACCACATCTTCCCGGCCACCCCGAGCGTGTTCTACATGAACTGCCGCGATGGCAGCCTGGCGCGGGTCGATATCTCGGGCGGCGAGCCCAAGGTCACGAATACCGAAGTCTTCCATGGCGAGGACGAACTGCTGATCAACCACCCCGCCTATTCCATGCGGGCGGGTCGGCTGGTCTGGCCGACTTATACCGGCAAGATCTTCCAGATGGACCTGACCGGCGACAAGGCCACGTTCCGCGAGCCGATCGAGGCCCTGACCGCGGAAGAACGCGCCGACAACTGGCGTCCGGGCGGCTGGCAGCAGACGGCCTATCACCGCGCCTCGGACCGGATTTATCTGCTGGTCGACCAGCGCGATCAGTGGCGCCACAAGTCCGCCAGCCGTTTCGTGGTCGTCCTGAACGCCGCCACGGGCGAGCGGATCAGCAAGATCGAACTGGGCCATGAGGTCGATTCGATCAACGTCAGCCAGGATGCCGAACCGCTGCTTTACGGCCTGTCCGCCAGTGCGCAGACGCTTTACATCTATGACGCCGCCTCGGGCAAGGAACTGCGCAATGTCACCCATCTGGGTCGCGGACCGCAGGTTCTGACGACCCATGACATGGGGTCCTGAGATGCTGGAGATCGTGCAGGAACCCGTGGTGGCCTGGACGCTGCGCAGCTTCCTTGCGGTGCTGTTCGCCAGCGCCGCCCTGTCAAAGCTGACCGCCATTGACGAGTTCCACGGCGTCGTCCGCAACTTCCGCCTGCTGCCCGACGCGCTGGCCCGTCCCGTCGCGATGTTCCTGCCGGTGGTCGAACTGGCCGTCGCGGCCGGGCTGCTGATCGGCCCGCTGGCGCGGCCCGCCGCGCTAGTGGCGGCGGCGCTGCTGGCGGTCTTCGGGCTGGCCATCGCCATCAACGTGCTGCGCGGCCGCAGCCAGATCGACTGCGGCTGCTTCCGCAACGGTATGAAGCAGCGCATCAGCTGGGCGACCGTCGGGCGCAACGTGGTCCTGACCGCGCTGGCGCTTGGCGCGGGTGCGCTGCTGGCGACTGGGCGGGCGGCGGGTCCGGGCGAGATTGCCACCGGACTGGTCGCGGGTCTGACCCTGACCTTGCTTTACCTTGGCGCAGAAATGCTTGGCGGCCTTGTCGCCATGAACAACCGGGCTTCTTCGACGAAAGGCCGCTGACATGACTTTCCTTATTGCTTCCAACATCCTGCTGTGGGTCGCTGTCCTTGGCCTCGTCGTGGTGATGCTGGGCCTCATGCGACAGGTGGGCCTGCTGCACGAGCGTTCGTCGCCCATGGGCGCGATGATCACCGATCACGGCCCCGACATTGGCGACAAGGCCCCCGAATTCGAGCTGCCCGACTATTTCGGCCGCAGCGCGCGGATCGGCGGCGCGTCGGTCGACGGGCGTCCCACGCTGCTGATGTTCACCGCGCCAACCTGCCCGGTCTGCGACAAGCTGTTCCCGATCATCAAATCGATCGCCCGCGCGGAAAAGATCGGGGTCGTGATGATCAGCGATGGCGCACCCGAGGAACATGCCCGCTTCCTGGAAACCCATGACCTGGGCCAGATCCGCTATGTCGTCTCGGCCGAGATCGGCATGGCCTTCCAGGTCGGCAAGATCCCCTATGGCGTGCTTCTGGACAGCGATGGCGTGATCCGCGCCAAGGGCCTGACCAACACGCGCGAGCACCTGGAAAGCCTGCTGGAGGCCGACAAGACCGGCTTTGCCTCGCTTCAGCAGTTCATGACCAGCCGCAAGAAGAACGCGGCCTGACCCGGCCGTCCGGTCTCAACCCCAAGCAGAGGGAGGATAAACGATGCTGGGGAATTTCAATTTCGACAACCTGGTCGAAAAGATGTCGCGCCGCGTCGCTGGGCGCACCAGCCGCCGGGGCGCCATCGGCAGGCTTGGCACGGTCCTGATGGGGGCGGCGATCGTGCCGCTGCTGCCGGTGGACCGTCGCGGCCGCGTCAGTCGCGCCAATGCGGCCGGCGCCCCCGAGGGCACTGATCCGCGCGCGAAATTCGTGCCGCAGGACAATGACGTGCAGGCCTGCGACTATTGGCGTCACTGCTCGATCGACGGCAACATCTGCGACTGCTCGGGCGGTTCGCTGACCAACTGCCCGCCGGGGACCAAGCTGGCCTCGGCCTCGTGGGTGGCAAGCTGCTATAACCCGACGGATGGCCAAAGCTATCTGATCGCCTATCGCGACTGCTGCGGCCAGAACGTCTCGGGGCGCTGCGCCTGCCTGAATACCGAAGGCGAGCTGCCCGTCTATCGCCCCGAATTCGCCAATGACATCATCTGGTGCTTCGGCGCCGAAGATGACGCCATGACCTATCACTGCACCATTTCCCCCATCGTCGGCAAAGCCAGCTGACGTTGCAACCGGGCGCGGCATCCCCGCGTCCGGCCCATTCCTTGCAGGAGCATTCCATGAACTTCCTTCTGAAACCCCGGATCGCCCTGTCCGCCGTGGTCTTGGCCGCCTTTACCGCGACCGGAGCTTTCGCCGCCGACAAGATCTCGATCCCGAATGAAAAGCCCGTCGCCGCCGCCGAGGCCCCCGAGGCCGTGGTGGTCATCCGCATCGCCAAGATGAAATACGACACGCCCGAGGTGAAGGTGAAGCCCGGAGATACGGTCGTCTGGATCAATGACGACGTCATGCCCCACAACGTCGCTTTCAAGAAGGGCGTGGTCGGCGAAGAAGCCTTCAAGGGCGAGATGCTGAAGAAGGACCAGGCCTATGCGATCAAGTTCGACGAGGCCGGAACCTATGACTACACCTGCACGCCCCATCCCTTCATGCGCGGCAAGGTGATCGTCGAGTAACCCGACTTAAGGCAGGAGCTGGCCATGTGGATCCCCTATGACATCCGCGCCTCGCTCAAGGCGGAGAGCCCGCCGGATGCGGTCAGGCAATCGCTTGCTGACGCGGATCAGCGCGAATTCCTGGTCGGCTTCTTCCTGCGCAATCCCGTCACCCAGATCTGGGAGGCGGACATTTCGGTCGATGGCGCCCCGACCGAACTTTCGGCCGGGCCTGACCTTCCCGATGCCCGCGTCAGCTTTCACGGCAACGAAGCCGGCAAGCTGTCCGAGGTCATCTATCGCTTGCAGGCCGCATCCCATGAACAGGCGCTGGGTCAGGCGCATGGCGACGTCCAGCGCCGGCTGCTGCGCTGGATGGCCGAGATCGGGCGCGGCATGGCCATTGCCGGCTGGCGCATCGCCGATCCCCGCCACGGCGCGCGTTGGCGCTGCACGCCCTTTCGTCCCAGCGCGATGCGTGCGGACCATATCCCGCTGGGCCCGGTCGCCGCCGATCTTGCCCCGGTGGTCGAGCTGTTCCAGCGCGCAAGGAATGCCCCCGACGCGGCCAGTCGCCTGATGGCCGCGTTTGCGGTCCTTGATCTTGCCGCGACCCACCCGGCGCTGTCCCGTGCCGATGCCGCTGGCTTTCGCGTGACGCAGGACATGCTGATCCATTCCGGCGCCCTTGCCAGCCCCGAGCCGCTGCAGGGCATGGAACTTGGCGCGCTGATCGCCCATCTGCGTCCGCATCATGACCGGCTGGTCGGCCCGCGCGGCGTACTGGCGCCGGTGCTGGACGATCTGGCCGGGCAAAGGCGGCTGGCGCTGATGGCGAACCTGGCCGACCTTGCCGCGCATCGCCTGATCCTGGCCGAGTTGCGCGCCCGGCGCGAGGCCGCCCGCGCGCCCCAGGGCGCTGCGGGGGCCTGACCCATGCCGCGCATCAGCCTGCTTGCGGTGCTGTTCCTGTCGATCCCGCTGGCGGGGGCCGTCGTCGTCGGCGCCGCCGCCGGACGGCAGGAGCCGCTGTCCGACCCGGGCGCCGGGCTGGCCGGGCTTGGCGAAAGGCTGTTTCACGATACAGCGCTGTCTCGCGAAGGCACGCAATCCTGTTCGACCTGCCACGATCCCGACCAGGCCTTTACCGACCCGCGCGAAGGTGCGGCGGGGCGTGCGGTTTCGCTGGGGGATGATGGGCAGTCCTATGGTGACCGCAACACGCCGACGCTGACCTATGCGGCGCTCAGCCCCGGCTTTCATCGCGACGGCATGGGCCGCTACAAGGGCGGGCAGTTCTGGGACGGGCGTGCAGACGATCTGGCCGATCAGGCGGGTCAGCCGATGCTGAACCCGACCGAGATGGGGATGCCCGACCGCGCCGCCGTGGTCGAACGGCTGCGCGCCGATGCCGGTTATGTCGAAAGCTTCGCCGCGCTTTTCGGGCCGGGTGCGATGGACGATGTCGACGCTGCCTTCGATCATGCCGCGGATGCGCTTGCCGCCTATCAGGGCACGGCCGAGTTCATGCCCTTCGATTCCAAATACGACCGCTATCTGCGCGGAGAGGTCAGGCTGACCCCGCAGGAGGAATTCGGCCACACCGTCTTCATCACCTGGAACTGCCGTCTGTGCCACCAGCTGCAAAAGCAGGGCATCGTCGAGCACGAGACCTTCACCAGCTTTGAGTTCCACAATATCGGCATCCCGGTCAACGCGGCCGCGCGCGAGGCGAACGGGCTGGGGCTGGGACATCTGGATCGCGGTCTGCTGGACCGGCCGGGCATTTCGGACCCGGCACAGGCCGGACGGGTGAAGGTGCCGACGCTGCGCAATGTCGCCGTGACCGGGCCCTATATGCATAACGGCGCCTTCTCGGACCTGCGGACGGCTGTCCTGTTCTACAACAAGTATACCAGCCGTCGCCCAGACGCGCAGATCAACCCCGAAACCGGAAAGGACTGGGGCCCAGCCGAGATCGGACAGAACCTGTCCCTGGCCGAGTTGCAATCGGGGCTGGCGCTGAACGATGCGCGGGTCGATGCGCTGGTTGCTTTCCTCGAGACGCTGACCGACCGGCGATACGAGCCGCTGCTGGCCGAACAGAAGCGCGCTGCTGCCGCGCAGGGGAATTAGGCGGGGACAGGACACAAAGGGGGAAGGGGATGGCATCCAGCAAGCGCAAGATGAACCGCCGCACCGCCATGACCGAGATCGCGCGCGGCGCGGGTGCCGCCTGCCTCGGCGGGTTTTCCCTGATCGCCATGATCGAGGCCACGGACCGCGCCGATGCCCGCGCCATCCGTCCGCCCGGCGCGCTGCCCGAGGATGATTTCCTGGCCGCCTGCGTGCGTTGCGGCCTATGCGTCGAGGCCTGCCCCTATCACACCCTGTCGCTGGCGGAATGGGGCGATGAGGCGGCGGTCGGTACGCCCTTTTTCACCCCGCGCGAAACCCCCTGCTACATGTGTCACGATGTTCCCTGCGCGCGGGCCTGTCCCACGGGCGCGCTGGACAGGGACATCCCCTCGATCCAGGACGCGAACATGGGCGTCGCCGTGCTGGTCGGGCACGAGGACTGCCTGAATTACAAGGGCATGAATTGCAGCATCTGCGTGCGCGTCTGCCCGATCCGGGGGGACGCGATCTCGCTTGAACCGGGCGAGTTCAACGGACGGCGCATCATGGTCCCGACGGTCCATTCCAGCCATTGCACCGGTTGCGGCACCTGCGAGAAGCATTGCGTGACTGGCCATGCCTCGATCCGGGTGTTGCCACGCGACCTGGGCCTGGGCGGCGAGGGCCGCAACCGCGCGGGGCGGGCAACATGATCGGGCGCCTGATCTCTGACAACCGGCGCCAAAGCGTCGCCGCCCGTGGGCTGTTGCGGTCGCATAAATGGTGGCTGCTGCGGCGGCTGTGCCAGGTTTCGGTCCTGGGGCTGTTCATGCTGGGGCCGCTGGCCGGGATCTGGATCGCGCGCGGCAATTTCGGCGCCAGCCGGATCGGGGGCGTGGTGACGCTGGCCGATCCCTATATCCTGCTGCAAGGCCTCTTCGGCGGCACGTCCCCGGCGATACCGGTGGTGACGGGGGCGATCATCGTCGCACTGGGCTATCTTCTGGCCGGGGGCCGCGCCTATTGCGGCTGGGTCTGCCCGGTCAACGTGGTAACGGACGCCGCCTTCTGGTTGCGAGAGAAGACCGGCCTGACGCGGGACCGCAAGCTGGACCGGCGCACGCGGCTGGCTGTTCTGGTGGGAACGCTGCTGGCCTCGGCGGTGACGGGCACGGTTGCCTGGGAGTTCGTGAACCCGGTCAGCCTGCTGCAGCGCGCCTTCATCACCGGGATCGGACTGGGATGGACGGTCATCCTGGCGGTGTTCCTGCTGGACCTGTTCGTGTCCCGCCGCGCCTGGTGCAGCCATCTTTGCCCGGTCGGGGCCTTCTACGGCGTGATCGGTCGCGCCTCGATCCTGCGGATATCGGCGGCGCGGCGAGACGCCTGCACGGATTGTGGCGCCTGCTTCAACATCTGCCCCGAGCCGCATGTGATCGTCCCCGCCCTGAAGGGCAAGGGCAGCCCGCTGATCCTGTCCGGGGACTGCCAGAACTGCGGGAACTGCATCGATTCCTGCCCCGTGGACGTTTTCCACATGTCCGGCAGGCTGGGCGGCGGCAGAATGCCGGCCACCGCCACCCAGGGGCAGCAGGGCTAGTGCAGCCCGAACTTGCCCATCAGCATCCTGCGCATCTGCACGAACCCGGCCGAGTTCCGGTCACGCGGGCGCGTCAGATCGACCGGAAAGACCGTGGGCGCAGTGCCGTCATTGGTCAGGACCAGCACCCGGTCAGCCAGGAAGATCGCCTCTTCGAGGTCATGGGTGACAAGGATCATCGTCACCCCTTCCTCGGCCCAGATCCGGGCGAGCTCATCCTGCATGGTCAGCTTGGTCATCGCGTCCAGCGCGCCCAAGGGCTCGTCCAACAGCAGTATCTCGGGCTGCACGGTCAGCGCGCGGGCAATACCCACGCGCTGCGCCATGCCGCCCGAAAGCTGGCGCGGCCAGGCATTCTGGAAATCATCCAACCCGACCAGCCGGATATAGCGGCGTGCGCGGTCCTGCGCTTCGGCGCGCGGAACGCCCCGCAGCTCAAGCCCGAAGGCCACGTTCTCCAGCACGGACAGCCAGGGCAGCAGGCGCGGTTCCTGATAGATCACCGCGCGTTCGGTGCCGACGCCCGCGATGGGGTTGCCATCGATCACCACCTGCCCGGCATCCGCGCCCTCAAGCCCGGCCAGAAGGCGCAGCAGCGTGGTCTTGCCGCAACCGCTGGGGCCGACGATGGCCAGCGATTCACCGCCCCAGATATCAAGCGACAGGTTGCGCAGGACGGGCAGGGGCTGGCCGTTCAGACTGTAGGTCTTGGAAAGGTGGCGCAGGGCCACCTCGCCGCGTCGGATCTGGGAACTGGCTGTCATTTCCCGGCGACCTCCGTGCCGGTGACCAGCAGGATGTCGCCGGCCTTCAGCTCGCCCTTGGTCAGCTTGCCCTCGCGCTCCAGCACGTCGATCCAGAACTGGATGTCGCGGTCGGTCGCAAGCCCGCCCTGACGCACACCGTAACCCGCGAAATACTTGGCGATCTCGGGGTTCTCGCCGCGCTCCTGCAGGACGCGGGCCAGGATTTCTCGGGTTTCCTCGGGGTGGTCGCGGGCAAAGTCCAGCGCACGGGCGGATTGCCTGACGAAATCCTCGGCCGCCTTCGGATGCTCGGCGACCCAGTCCTTGCGCAGCACGGTAAAGCCGCCCGCGATCTCGCCCAGCACCTGGGTGTCGTCAAAGACCGCGCGCAGGCCGCCCTTTTCACGCGCGGCGCCCTCGAACGTGGTCTGCCAATAGCCAAAGGCCGCGACATCGACCTGCCCCGAGCGCAGCACCTGTTCCAATTGCGGCCCCGGCACCGTCACCAGGTTTGCGGCGTTCTGGGGCAGGCCTTTCTGGTTCAGCGCCTCGCGCACGGTATAGTCCAGATGCGCGCCCAACGTGTTCACGGCGACGGTCTTGCCCTTGATATCCTCGATCGTGCGGATCGGGCTGTCCTCAAGCACATAGAAGATCGACTTCACGTCATGGTTGACGCCGTTCGTCGGGTAGGCGGCGACGAACTCGTTTCCGCCGATGATCGAGTTCAGCACCGCCGCAGTCGCGGCACTGCCGATGTCGACCGAGCCGCCGGCCAGCGCCATCAGCGATTCCGGCCCGCCCGAGGCATAGCCTACATCCTCGATCACGACATCAGTGCCGTCGAAATAGCCCAGCTCCTGCGCCAGTTCATGCGCGCTGACGCCGCCGTGGCTGGCAAGATAGCGCAGCGTCACTTGCTCGGCCCATGCGGGAGCGGTCAGGGCGGTCGTTACGACAAGGGAAAGGATGAATTGTTTCATGGTCTTGGTCCTGATATCTGAAAAGATTGGTGTTCAGCGATCCGTGGCTGACCAGCGGCACAGCCGGCGCTGCAGCGCGACCAGCACGCCATTCGCGGCAAGGCCAAGGAAGGCCAGCAGGAAGATCGCGGCGAACATCAGCGGGATCTGGAAGTTGTACTGGGCGTTCATCACCTGAAAGCCGACGCCCTTGTTCGCGCCGATCATCTCGGCTGCGATCAGCAGCAGCAAGGCGGTCGTCGCCGACAGCCGCAGTCCCACGAAGATCGCCGGGATCGAGGCGGGCAGGATCACCCGGCGGAACACCTGCAGGTGGTTTGCGCCATAGCTGCGCGCCATCTCGATCAGCTTGCGGTCGACCTCTTTCACGCCGCCAATGGTGGCGAGCAGGATCGGAAACAGCGTCGCCCAGAAGATGACGAAGACTTTCGACGCTTCGCCCAGTCCCAGCAGCAGGATAAAGACCGGGTAAAGCGCAAGCGCCGAGGTCTGGCGGAAGAATTGCAGCAGCGGGTCCAGCGCGCGTTCGACCGCCGGAAGCTGGCCCATGGCAAGGCCCAGCGGGATGCCAAGCGCCACGGCTGCCAGGAAGGCGGTTCCAGCGCGCTGCAGACTGATGGCGATGTCGTCGATCAGCGCGCCGCTGGACAGGCCCTGCCACAGCGCGACCGCGATCTTGTCCAGCGGCGGGAACACGGCGGGGCTGACCCAGCCAGCACGACCCGCGACTTGCCATAGGATGACGAAGCCGATCACCAGCCCCCAGCGGGACAGAAACCGCGCGGCCGCATCCCGCGCCGGAACCGGTCTGGCGGGCGGACGAGGCGTGTCGAGTGTTTCGATGCTCATCGCGCTACTCCGCTGCAAGCCGGGCCGCGCGCGCCGCGGCATGGCGGTTGGTCGGGAAGGGCAGGCCCAGGTTCGCACGAAGCGTCCGGCCTTCGTATTCGGTGCGGAACAGCCCGCGGCGCTGCAGTTCCGGGATGACCAGATCGACGAAATCGGTCAGTCCGGTAGGCAGCCAGGGCGGCAGGATGTTGAAGCCATCCGCGCCGTCATTCTCGAACCATTCCTGCAGTGTGTCGGCAATCTGCCGGGCGCTGCCGACCACGGTGTAATGCCCGCGCGCCGAGGCGACCCATTGGTAAAGTTGACGGATCGTAAAACCGTTCTCGTCCGCGATCTGGCGGATCAGCGCCTGACGCGACTTCATCCCCTCGGTCGGGGGAGCCGGGGGCAGGGGGCCGTCAAGGTCGAACCCCCTCAGATCTAGCGTCCCGCCGGTCAGCTGGTTCAACAGCGCGACCCCGTCCTCGGGCTGGATCAGCGCGGTCAGGCGGTCGTATTTCTCGCGCGCCTCGGCCTCGGTCCGGCCGACAAAGGGCGCGACACCGGGCATGACCAGGATATGGGACGGATCGCGTCCCAGCGCCGCGGCGCGGGACTTGATGTCCCGATAGAACTGCTGCGCGGTGTCCAGCCGCTGATGCGCGGTGAAGATCACCTCGGCGGTGGCCGCTGCCAGCGCGCGCCCATCCTCGGACTGGCCGGCCTGCACGATCACCGGATGTCCCTGGGGCGAGCGCGAGACGTTCAGCGGCCCCGCCACCTTGAAATGTTCCCCCCGATGCGCGGCCGGGTGGATCTTGTCGCGGTCGTGGAAGCGCCCGCTGTCCTTGTCGCGGATGAAGACGTCATCCTCGAAGCTGTCCCACAGCTTCTTCACGACCTCCACATGCTCGGCGGCGCGGGCATAGCGATGCGCGTGGGGATGCTGCTGGTCCAGGTTGAAGTTGCGCGCCGCGCCCTCAGTCGCGGTCGTGACCACGTTCCAGCCGGCCCGCCCGTCCGAGATCAGGTCCAGCGACGCGAATTTGCGCGCGGTGTTATAGGGCTCTTCATAGGTGGTCGAGGCGGTGGCAATGAAGCCCAGGTTCTGGGTCAGCGGCGCCAGCGCGGCGAACAGCGTCACCGGCTCGAGCCCGGCGACACGGGCCGGACCGCCCTCGGACAGGCCCCCGGTCGAGGTCGCAAGTCCATCCGCCAGGAAATAGGCGTCGAACAGGCCCCGTTCGGCCTCGCGGGCCAGTTGCAGGTGGAAGGCAAAGCTGACCGCGCCATCGGCGGGCTGGTCGGGATGGCGCCACGACGCGACGTGCTGGCCGCCGCCGGGCAGGAATGCGCCAAGTCTGATCTTGCGGGTCATGATCTTCTCCTTAGATCGCGGGTTTGGTCAGCGCGGTGCTGGTGCGCCCGTCGGGACCGACTGGAATGTCGCCTTGCAGCGTCACACGGCGAACGACCCGGTGGGCGTCGCCGTAATCGTTCACCGCGACATGCTGCGTGGCGCGGTTGTCCCAGATCACCACGTCACCCGCCTGCCAGCGCCAGCGCACGGTGTTTTCCGGCGCCGTGATCCGGGCCTGCAGGATCTCGACCAGCTTTTGCGAGTCGTCGCGCGACAACCCGCTGATGCGTTGCACGAAGCTGCCCAGCAGCAGCAACCTTTCCCCGGTCTGGGGATGGACGCGGACAACCGGATGCTCGGTCTCGTATACGGCCGAGGCGAAGACCTCGGCATAGTGCTTGCGGTCCAGATCCGAGGCGCGCGGGCGTTCGGCGGCATAGTCATAAGCGTTCGAATGGACCGCCCTCAGGCTGTCGGCCAGCAGTCGCAGTGCTTCGGGCAGATCGGCATAGGCAGTGACGGTGTTGGCCCAGATGGTGTCGCCGCCGACCTCGGGGATCGCGACCCCGCGCAGGATCGACGCCTTGGGATAGGCCTCGACGAAAGTCACATCCGTGTGCCAGCGATCCGCGCGCCCGCCGCCCCGGCTGGAATCCAGTTCCAGGATCGCGGCACTGCCCTTGACCACGGCCTGGGTCGGATGCGGCACCAACTCGCCCAGACGAAGCGCAAAAGCCTCTTGCCCTGCATCGTCCAGATGGTGCTGACCGCGGAAGAACAGCACCTTGTGGCGCAGCAGCAGCGCCTCGATCTCGGCGACTGTCTGGTCGGGCAGATCCCCGCCCAGCCGCAGATTGGCGATCTCGGCCCCGATACGCGGGGTGACGGGATGTACGTCCGTGGCCGGGATGGCGGGGGCAAAGGTTTCGTGTCGGGTCATCTTGTGATCCTTTCGGGGCGCATGGGGGATCCGACGCGATCCGGCACGGGATCGCGGGAAAGTTGAAAACGTGGGGATTGTGCTGCCGACCGGCCGGGAACGACCGGCTGGGGGGGCGGGGCTGACAGGGGGAAGAAGGGGCGCGGCCCTCAGGCGAGCGCAGTTCCGCGGCAGCAGCCGCACATGCATCGACACGAGCCGGCAAGGCTGTTTCGGGCGATGGCTGCATATGTGAGTCGAGGGGTCATCTCCGCCTCCTTATTCACGACTTGTTCGGTGGATATTAGAGGGGCCATTCCCCGCAGGCGATCCCAAAGATCGATCGCGCACGACAGGCGGGCGGTGATTGTGTCGGGGAAAACGACAAGAATATTCTCCGGACCCTCGGATCGGGTATCGGAAAAGGTATTCGGAACCTGTCGCATCTGGCCCGCGTAGGGGGCCCTGTCGGAAGGCGCGCCCCGAAGCAGCGCGGCTTTAGCCCGCGGCGGCGGCCAGTGCGCTGCGGGCCGGTTCGAAAATGCAGGGCACCTCGATCCGGGGGGCGCCCGCCGGGGGCTGTTCGACAAAGGCAAAGACCTGTGCCAGCATCGCGCTCACATCCTGCCGCATCATCCCGGCATTCTGGTCCAGAAATGCCGCGAAAGGGTCCCAGTCGAAGCAGCCGAAACGCATTTGGGGCGGGATCGGGTGGGCATGGATCCAGCGGATCACCCCCTCCAGCGCGATAGTCGAGTTGACGAAGATCCCGCAGTCCTGCGGCAGGTCCAGCCCGGCAAGGCTCGCCTCGGTCTTTGAGGCGGAATAGCCGCGCATCAGCAGGCGGGTTTCGGGCACATCGATCCCGCGCTCGGCATGGGCGGCCAGAAAGCCGCGCAAGCGTTCGCGGGTATTGTGGTCCTGTCCGCGTCCACCGATGAAGAAAAGCGGCGAGACGCTGCCAAAATCGCGCCGCACGCGGTCCAGAATCAGCCGCGCAAGGTCGCGCGCGCCGCCGAAATTGTCCGACACGACAGAAGGACCGCCAGTGCCGGGCAGGTCCAGATTGATCGTGCGGATGCCAGCGGGGGCGCAGATCTCGGCGATGCGGTCGGGATCGGTGGCGCCGGTCGCGATCAGGCATTCCGCCTGATAGGACATCAGCTCGCGCGCCGCCTCGACCTCCAGCGCCGGGTCGCGCTGGGTGCAGGTGATGACGGGGAACAGCCCGCGTTCGCGGGCCATCGCCTCGAACTGCTCGGCGATGGCACCGAAATAGCGGTTGTCGTACTTCGGGATGATCATGCCGACGATGCGCGACCTTTCGCGGCGCAACATGCTGGCCTGCAGGTTGACGGCATAGCCCCGTTCCTTGGCGATCAGGCTGATGCGCTCGGCCAGTTTTGCGCTGATCCGGCGCTTTTGCCAGGTGCCGTTCAGGACCGAACTGACCGCGCTGGGGCTGGCCCCCGCGATCTGGGCCAGGTCATAGATGGTCGGCCTTTTCGCGGGAGTGTCGTCGCTTTCGGTCATGTTCCGCCATGTTTGGCACGCGCAGCCGCATACCTGCTCAATTGATTATCTTGACAGGTAATCATAAATGCCACAGCTTTGCTACATCGATTGAGCAAGCGTGCTTCATCGATGGCGCAAACCCATGCGGTGCGCCGGAGTCCGGGGGAAGCAACAAGGGGAACGACACCGGGGCCGGGGGAGAGATGGCCATTGCGGGTCGCATCCCGACATGTGGAGGAGACAAAGATGAAGTCCAAATTCCCGCTCGCCGCGGCCTCGCTGGCGGCGACGACGCTGCTGGCCGGTGCGGCCCTGGGGCAAGAGGCGGCGACGGTCGCCTTTCTGATGCCGGATCAGGCATCGACCCGCTATGAGGAGCATGATTTCCCCGGCTTCAAGGCCGCAATGGAGAAGCTGTGCCCGAAATGCACGGTGATCTATCAGAACGCCAATGCCGATGCGACGCTGCAGCAGCAGCAATTCAACTCGGTCATCACTCAGGGTGCCAAGATCGTCGTTCTTGACCCGGTGGATTCCGCGGCGGCCGCGGGACTGGTGCAGATGGCCCATTCACAGGATGTGAAGGTCATCGCCTATGACCGCCCGATCCCGGACACGCCGGCGGATTACTATGTCTCGTTCGACAACAAGGGCATCGGGCAAGCCATCGCGCAATCGCTGGTCGACCACCTGAAGGCGTCGGGCGTGGCCGCCGGGGCAGGAGTGCTGCAGATCAACGGCTCGCCCACCGATGCGGCGGCGGGGCTGATCCGGGACGGGATCGACGCCGCGCTGGACGGTTCGGAATACAAGACCCTGGCCGAATATGACACGCCGGAATGGGCCCCGCCCAAGGCGCAGGAATTCACCGCCGGGCAGATCAACCGCTTCGGCGCAGACATCAAGGGCATCGTCGCGGCCAATGACGGCACCGCTGGCGGCGCCATCGCGGCGCTGAAGGCAGCGGGGGTCGATCCGCTGCCGCCCGTCACTGGCAATGACGCGACCATCGCGGCGCTGCAACTGATCATCGCGGGCGACCAGTACAACACCATCTCGAAACCGTCCGAGATCGTGGCCGCCGCCGCCGCCAATGTCGTCGCCACCTTCCTGAAGGGCGAGACGCCAGAGCCCAAGACCTCGCTTTACGACACCCCGTCCGAATTGTTCGTGCCGGCCGTCGTCACGCGCGAGAACATCAAGGCCGAGATCTTCGACAAGGGCATCCAGACCCCCGAGGAAATCTGCACCGCCGATTACGCCGATGCCTGCCGCGAGCTTGGCATCACGAAATAGGCCTCGACGGCGCGCGTCCCCCCGGGCGCGCGCCATTTCTTCGGAAAGGAAACGCGATGACCGAAACAGGCCATCCCGCCGCCCCGATCCTGAAGCTGCGCGGCGTCTCGAAACAATTCGGCGCGGTTCAGGCGCTGAAGGATATCGAGCTTGACGTCCATGCGGGCGAAGTCGTGGCGCTGGTCGGCGACAACGGCGCGGGCAAATCCACGCTGGTCAAGGTGCTGGCGGGCGTCCACCAGCCGACCGAGGGCAGTATCGAGTTCATGGGCCGTCCGGTGACGATGGACAGTCCCGGCAGCGCGCTGGAGCTGGGCATTGCGACCGTGTTTCAGGATCTGGCCCTGTGCGAGAATCTGGATGTGGTCGCCAACCTGTTCCTGGGACAGGAAATTTCTCCCTGGAGCTTGGACGAGGTGCAGATGGAGGTCCGCGCCTGGACCCTGCTGCGCGAACTTGCGGCGCGCATCCCTTCGGTCCGCGAACCCATTGCCTCGCTTTCGGGCGGGCAGCGCCAGACTGTCGCGATCGCGCGCTCGCTGCTGCTGAACCCCAGGGTCATCATGCTGGATGAACCGACCGCAGCCCTTGGCGTCGCGCAGACCGCCGAGGTGCTGAACCTGATCGAGCGCGTGCGCGACCGCGGGTTGGGCGTCATCCTGATTTCGCACAACATGGAGGATGTGCGCGCCGTCGCCGACCGGATCGTGGTCCTGCGGTTGGGCCGCAACAATGGCGTCTTCACGGCGGAATCCTCGAATGCCGAGTTGGTCGCGGCGATTACCGGCGCGACCGAAAACGCGGTCTCGCGCCGTCAGGCCCGCAAGCATGAACAACTGGAAGGCTGAGATGACCGATCCGAACACCCGGACCGCCCTTGACCAATCCGACAGTCGCCTGCGCCAGGATCAGGGCGTCGCGGGCGCGATCCGCGGCTTCATCGACCGAGTGCGCTCGGGCGATCTTGGCATCCTGCCGGTGGTCATCGGGCTGATCCTGATCGCAACGGTCTTCTGGTCGTTGAACCCGATTTTCCTGGCGCCGAACAACCTTGCGAACCTGCTGTTCGACGCGGCGGCGGTGGGATGCATCTCTTTGGGTGTGGTCTGCGTGCTGATGCTGGGCGAGATCGACCTGTCCATCGGCTCGATGAGCGGGCTGGCCTCGGCCATCCTGGGCGTCGTCTGGGTCAGGATGGGATTGCCGGTGCCGCTGGCAATCCTGGTCGCGCTGTGCGCGGGCGCGTTCATGGGCTTTGTCTATGCGACGATGCTGAACCGCTTCGGAATGCCCAGCTTCGTGTCGACCCTGTCGGGATTGTTGGCGATGCTGGGCCTGCAGCTTTATTTGCTGGGGGGGACCGGATCGATCAACCTGCCCTATGCCTCGCCCATGGTGCGGTTCGGGCAGATCTACGTCATGCCGGCATGGTTCAGCTATGTGCTCGCATTTGCGCCGGGGGTGGTAATGCTGGCGCTGGGGCTCGCACGGATGCGGCGGCGGGCGGCGGTCAACCTGTCCAATCCGGGCGGCGTTTCCGTCCTGCTGGTCAAGGTCGCAGTGCTGACGCTGATCCTGCTGGGCGCGGTCCATTACCTGAACATGGGGCGGGGGATCCCGTGGATGTTCGGCCTGTTCGTCCTGCTGGTCGTCATCATGCAATATGCGCTGACGCGCACGAAATGGGGCAGGGCGATGTTCGCCGTCGGCGGCAACCGCGAGGCGGCGCGGCGTTCGGGGATCAACGTGAACCGCATCCGCATTTCCGCCTTCATGCTGTGTTCGATGCTTGCGGCGCTGGGGGGCACGCTGGCGGCGTCTCGGCTGGCTTCGTCCAGCCAGCAGGCGGGGACGGGGGACGTGAACCTGAACGCGATCGCGGCTGCCGTGATCGGGGGCACTTCGCTGTTCGGCGGGCGCGGATCGGCCTGGTCGGCGCTGCTGGGCGTCATCGTCATCCAGGCGATTTCGAACGGATTGACGCTGCTGAACCTCAGCTCGTCCCTGCGCTACATGATCACGGGCGCGGTCCTGGCGGTCGCGGTGATCGTCGACTCGCTGGCGCGCCGTTCGCGGGCAAGCCACGGCCGGGCATAGGAAAGGAAAACGGGAATGGGTGATCAATTGAAGGGCAAGGTCGCGGCCGTCACCGGTGCGGCATCCGGGATCGGGCTGGCTTGCGCGCGCGCGATGCTGGCCGAGGGGGCGACTGTCGTGCTGATCGACCGCGCGGCCGACCGGCTGCAGGCGCTTTGCGACGAATTGGGGCCGAACGCAAAGCCGCTGGTCGTCGACCTGCTGCGCGGCGCGGAAGTTGACGGCATCGCGCAGGGCATCGAGGATCTGGCCGGGCCGGTCGACATCTTTCACGCCAATGCCGGGGCCTATGTCGGCGGACCCGCGGCCGAGGGCGACCCCGACGCCTGGGACCGGATGCTGAACCTGAACATCAACGCGGCCTTCCGCAGCGTGCGTGCCGTCCTGCCCGGGATGATCGCCAGAAAGACCGGCGACGTGATCTTCACCTCCTCGGTTGCGGGAGTGGTGCCCGTGGTGTGGGAGCCGATCTATACCGCCTCGAAATTCGCGGTTCAGGCCTTTTTGCACGCGACGCGGCGTCAGGTCGCGCCGCATGGCATCCGCATGGGGGCGGTGCTGCCCGGTCCGGTCGTGACCGCGCTGCTGGACGACTGGCCCAAGGCCAAGATGGATGAGGCGCTGGCCAACGGGTCGCTGATGCAGCCGACCGAGGTGGCGGATGCGGTCATCTTCATGCTGACGCGGCCGCGCAACGTGGTGATCCGCGATCTGGTGATCCTGCCCAACAGCGTCGATCTTTGACACCATGGCAAGCGCACCCCCCTGCTTCCTTGGCATCGATGTCGGCACCGGCAGCGCTCGGGCGGGGCTGTTCGATGCGCGGGGCACGATGCTGGCCAGCGCGCGTCGCGACATCTCTTTGTGGCGCGAAGGCGCGGATATCGCTGAACAGTCCAGCGAGGACATCTGGGCCGCCATCTGCGCCGCCACGCGCGAAACGGTAGCCGCATCCGGCATTGATCCGGCCCGGATCGAGGGGCTTGGCTTCGATGCCACTTGTTCCCTTGTCGTGCTTGGCGAAGGTGGCCGTCCCTTGACCGTCAGCGCGTCGGGTGACGATGCGCGCAATATCATCGTCTGGATGGATCATCGCGCGATTTCCCAGGCCGAGCGGATCAACGCGGGCGGCCACCCCGTCCTGCGCTATGTCGGGGACAGGATCTCGCCCGAGATGGAGACGCCGAAGCTGCTGTGGTTGCTTGAGAACCAGCCCGCAACCTATCGTAATGCATGGAAATTCATGGACCTTGCCGATTACCTTGGCTGGCGCGCCACGGGTGATCTGACCCGGTCAAGCTGCACGGTGGCCTGTAAGTGGACCTATCTTGCGCATGAGGATCGCTGGGATCCCGACTATTTCCGCAGCATCGGGCTGGGCGATCTGGCCGATCAGGATTTCATTCGGATCGGGCAAAGGATCGTGCCGCCCGGCACCGCGCTGGGGGCAGGACTGACCGCGAGTGCCGCGGCAGAACTGGGCCTGCGCCCGGGCACCCCGGTCGGCGCGGGCCTGATCGACGCCCATGCCGGCGGGATTGGCACCGTCGGCATGGCAGAGGGGCCGGAAAGCAACCTTGCCTATGTCTTCGGCACCTCCTCCTGCACCATGACCTCGACCCGCGAACCGGCTTTCGTGCCGGGGGTCTGGGGACCTTACTATCAGGCGATGGTGCCGGGTTTGTGGCTGAACGAAGGCGGGCAATCCGCTGCGGGCGCGGCGATCGAACAATTGCTGGCCCTTCATCCGGCCCTGCCCGAAGCCAGCGCCGCCGCCCGTGCCGATGGCAAGCCGCTGCCGGTCTGGCTGGCGGGGGTCGCGGCGCGCAAGGCGGAAAACCTGTCCGATGTGGTGCATCTTGCCACGGGCCTGCATGTCGTGCCGGAATTCCTGGGCAACCGCGCGCCTTTCGCCGACCCGCACGCCCGCGCTGTCATCGCCGGGCTGGGGATGGAGCGGGACCTGCACAGCCTGGTCGCGCTTTACGTCGCGGGGCTGTGCGGCATCGCCTATGGCCTGCGCCAGATCATCGAGGCGCAGGACAGCCAGGGCGTGAGCGTCGACCGGATCGTGATATCGGGCGGGGCGGGGCAGCTTGACCTGGTGCGCCAGATCCTGGCCGACGGAACCGGCAAGCCCGTTTTGTCAAGCAAGGCGGCCGAGCCGGTGTTGCTGGGTTCGGCGATCCTTGGCACCGTCGCCGCGGGCCAATATCCCGGAATGGTCGAGGCGATGGCTGCCATGTCGCGCCCGGATCGCGAATATGGCCCCGATGCCGGGGCCGCAGCGATCCATGATGCCCGCTATGCGACGTTCCGGGCGCTGCAAAAGGCCCTGAGGGACGCGCGCGGGGTGTGAACGCGCCGCGCCCGTCTTTCAGGCGAACCAGATGGCGCTTTGGTGAATCAGCCGGACGACATCGGCCTGACTGTGGACGTTCAGCCGCGCATAGACCTGTTTCGAACAGGACCGCGCGGTCTGGATCGTCCAGCCCAGTTCCTGCGCCGCATCGCCCAGGGTGAAGCCATCGGCCAGAAGCAGGGCCAGCAGCGCCTCGCTTCGGGTCAGGTTGAAGGCGCGCGCGACCTCGTGCACGGGCACCCCGCGTGCCATCCTTTCGCCGCGCAAAAGACCCAAAGGCGTGGGACTGCCTGCCAGCATTGTCGAGGTAACGACCATGTGCAGAAGCGGGCTTTCCGAGATCCGGATCAGCGACGTGCTTCCGGACACGGCCCCTGCCTCGGCGATGGCACCCTGAAAGCGGCGCTCGGCTTCGATGTCGCGGAACTGAAGCCGTCCTTCGGGACCAAGGCGGATGCCCTCGGCCTCGGCGATCAGCCGCTGCGCGCTGTCCGACAGATCCAGCACCTGCCCCCCGGCCGAGAACAGCGCCCAGCCCGTCGCCAGCCGCCCGGCCAGAAAACGGTCGCATTCCGCGCGGGCACGTTCCTGCGCGATGCGCCGCCAGCTTGTCAGCGCCTGCGGCAGAAAGGGCAGCAGTTCGGACAGCTTGACCGCGTCGATGGCGCGAAAGTCACGGTCTAGGCGCTGGATCGCCGCGACTCCGTATTCCCCCGGTTCCATCGGCCATTTCAGCACGCGCAGGAAGCCCGGCCCCGGCGGCTGGCCGGGCAGGTCCAGCTGAGAATAGACCCGGCTGCGGCGCAGTTGCGCCAAGTCCGCGGGCACGGGGGCAGGGGGCTGGCCGATGCTCCAGATCTCGGTTCGGCGGCCATTGCGTTCGATCGCGATGGTGGCGGCGCTGGCCCCGGTGCGGCGCGCCAGCAGCGCAAGAAAGGCGGGCCACAGGTCGGCACGGGGCTGTCGCGCCTCGGGTCCATCGCCCACGGGATAGCCAGAGGCGGCGGCAAAAAGCGCCAGGATCAGGTCTTCGTCGGCGGAAATCTTCCGGTCCTCGTCCAGTTGTCGAATTTACCCCCCATATGGGGGGGCACAGCGCGGGATTGCAACGCTAGATCAGTTTCAATCTTTGTTCTGACCGAGTCTTTCGAATGCACAAGAAAACCCTGACCCACCTGCAGCGCCTTGAGGCCGAAAGCATCCACATCCTGCGCGAAGTCGTCGCCGAGGCGGAAAATCCCGTCATGCTGTACAGCGTCGGCAAAGACAGCGCAGTGATGCTGCATCTTGCGAAGAAGGCATTTTATCCCGCGCCGCCGCCCTTCCCGCTGCTGCATGTCGACACGACCTGGAAGTTCCGGGACATGTATGCGCTGCGCGACAAGGCCGCCAAGCAGGCCGGGATGGAGCTTCTGGTCTATCAGAACCCCGAGGCGGTGGCGAAGGGGATCAATCCCTTCGATCACGGCTCGATGCATACCGACATGTGGAAGACCGAGGGCCTCAAGCAGGCGCTGGACAAATACGGCTTTGACGTCGCCTTCGGCGGCGCCCGCCGCGACGAGGAAAAGTCGCGCGCCAAGGAGCGCGTCTTCTCGTTCCGGTCGGCCAACCACCGCTGGGATCCCAAGAACCAGCGCCCCGAGCTTTGGCGGCTTTACAACGCCCGCAAGGCCAAGGGCGAAAGCGTCCGGGTGTTTCCGATCTCGAACTGGACCGAGCTGGACATCTGGCAATACATCCATCTGGAAGGGATCGAGATTGTCCCGTTGTACTTCTCGGCCCCGCGCCCGACCGTGGAGCGCGACGGCCTGATCCTGATGGTGGATGACGAGCGGTTCCGGCTGGCCGAGGGCGAAACCCCGGTGATGCGGTCGGTCCGTTTCCGCACGCTGGGATGCTATCCGCTGACCGGCGCCGTCGAAAGCGAGGCCCGGACCCTGCCCGAGGTGATTCAGGAAATGCTTCTGACCACCACCTCGGAACGCCAGGGCCGCGCGATCGACCACGACCAGGCCGCCTCGATGGAGAAGAAGAAGCAGGAAGGCTATTTCTAAGCCCTTTTGCCGCCTCTCCCAGCAATTCCACCGAAATCAGGTGACCCCATGACGACCCAAGAACCGATCTACAAGACCGACGCCCTGATCGCCGAGAACATCGACGCCTATCTTGAGGCGCACCAGCACAAGACCATGCTGCGCTTCATCACCTGCGGCTCGGTCGATGACGGCAAATCCACCCTGATCGGGCGGCTGCTTTACGACAGCAAGATGATCTTCGAAGACCAGCTTGCCGCGCTGGAGGCGGACAGCAAGCGCGTCGGCACGCAGGGCCAGGAAATCGACTTCGCGCTGCTGGTCGACGGGCTGGCCGCCGAACGCGAGCAGGGCATCACCATCGACGTGGCCTATCGCTTCTTCGCCACGGAAAAGCGCAAGTTCATCGTCGCGGACACCCCCGGCCACGAACAATATACCCGCAATATGGTCACCGGTGCCTCGACTGCCGATCTGGCCGTGATCCTGATCGACGCGCGCAAGGGCGTGCTGACCCAGACCCGCCGGCACAGCTATCTGGTGAAGCTGCTGGGCATCCGTCACATCGTGCTGGCGGTGAACAAGATGGATCTGGTCGGTTACGATCAGGCCGCCTTCGACAAGATCGTCGCCGATTACCGTCAATTCGCGCAAAGCATCGGCATCGAGGAGTTCACCGCGATCCCGATCTCGGGCTTCAAGGGCGACAACATCACTGCGAGCAGCGAAAACACGCCCTGGTATTCGGGCACCGCGCTGCTGCCGCATCTTGAAACCGTTGATGTCGACGCTACCGCCGATCAGGCCAAGCCGTTCCGGATGCCGGTGCAATGGGTGAACCGCCCGAACCTGGATTTCCGCGGCTTTGCAGGGCTGGTTGCCTCGGGCACGATCCAGCCGGGTGATGCGGTCCGGGTGCTGCCCTCGGGCAAGACCTCGACCATCGCGCGGATCGTTGGGCTGGAAGGCGATCGCGATCTTGCTGTGGCTGGCGAATCCGTCACCCTGACGCTGGCGGACGAAATCGACTGCTCGCGCGGGCAGGTGATCGTCGCGGCCCAGTCGCCGCTGGAGGTTGCCGACCAGTTCGAAAGCACCATCGTCTGGATGGACGAGCACGAGATGGTTCCGGGCAGGGCCTATTGGCTGAAGATCGGGACGCAGACCGTCTCGGCCACGGTCCATGCCCCGAAATACGAGGTGAACGTCAACACGCAGGAACATCTGGCGACCAAGACGCTGGACCTGAACGCCATCGGCGTCGCCAACGTCACCACGGACCGCGAGATTCCGTTCGCCCCATATGACGAGAACCGCGACCTGGGTGGCTTCATCCTGATCGACAAGATGACCAACCACACGGTCGCCGCCGGCTTGATCCACTATGCCCTGCGCCGCGCCCAGAACATCCACTGGCAGGCGACCGATATCGGGCGCGAGCATCATGCCGGGATGAAGCATCAGAAGCCCGCCGTGCTGTGGCTGACCGGCCTGTCCGGTTCGGGCAAGTCGACGATCGCCAATATCGTCGAGAAGAAGCTGGCGCGGATGAACCGCCACACCTTCCTTCTTGACGGCGACAACGTCCGCCACGGTCTGAACAAGGACCTTGGCTTCACCGAGGCCGACCGGATCGAGAACATCCGTCGCGTCGGCGAGGTCGCCAAGCTGATGACCGATGCCGGTCTGATCGTCATCACCGCCTTCATCTCGCCGTTCCGGTCGGAACGCGACATGGTGCGCGGCATGATGCAGCCGGGCGAGTTTATCGAGGTCTTTGTCGATACGCCGCTGGAAGTGGCCGAGCGCCGAGACGTGAAGGGTCTTTATGCCAAGGCGCGTTCGGGCCAGTTGAAGAACTTCACCGGCATCGACTCGCCCTATGAGGCGCCGGACTCGGCCGAGATTCGCATCGACACGACCGCGATGACCCCGGAAGAAGCGGCCGACCTGATCATCGCCCGACTGATCCCCTGATCCCGCAAGGGGGCGCCGGAACCGGTCCGCCGCCCCCTTGCAGACTGACTGGCGTGGCACATGGTGATCCATGTGCCACGCTTTCCCATGACGCGCCGCCCGATGCTGGACATGACCGCGGCGCGCGGGGATAACATGATCCTGCCGGATCCCTGCATTCCTCGCAGCCCATTTGGGCCGTTCCGGATTGTGCCTTATTTCAGATACTTGCAGCGCCCGGCCACGCCCCTGAGACTTACCAGATGCGAGAAGGCTGTTCCGTTGGAAGGCCTAGCCCCCGTATTTTATCCCATCGGTTAAGATAGCTTAAAGCCTAATCGAAAAGTCGTACCCGACCTTTGCCATTATGGTCCGCCCCCTCTGCCGGGGGGATGGCAAAATTGCTGAAAGGGGCGAGATGACTTTGGAAACATTGGAGAATACTGGAGCAGAGGTCGCGACGCGCCCCGAGGACGAGAAGCTCGGCCTTGCTGCCAATCTGGCCTACGGGCTGCAACATATCCTGACCATGTATGGCGGCATCGTCGCCGTCCCGCTGATCGTTGGCCAGGCCGCGGGGCTGAGCCCGGGCGATATCGGGCTGCTGATCACCGCATCGCTTTTCGCGGGGGGCGTGGCGACATTGCTGCAAACGCTGGGCTTGCCCTTCTTCGGCTGCCAGTTGCCGCTGGTGCAAGGCGTGTCCTTTGCCGGTGTCGCGACAATGATCGCGATTGCGGGCAATGGCGGCATTCAGGCGATCCTGGGCTCGGTCATGGCGGCATCGTTCCTGGGCCTGCTGATCGCACCGGTCTTTTCGCGCATCACGCGCTTTTTCCCGCCGCTGGTGGCGGGGATCGTGATCACCACCATCGGCCTGACCCTGATGCCGGTCGCTGGCTCCTGGGCGATGGGCGGCAACCGCAGCGCGCCCGATTTCGGCAGCCCCGCCAATATCCTGCTGGCCGGGATGACGCTGGCCATCGTGCTGCTGCTCAGCAAGGTCGGGAATGCCGCGATCTCGCGTCTGTCGATCCTGCTGGCGCTGGTCTTCGGCACGGTCATTGCCTATGCGACAGGGATGACCGACTTTTCGCAGGTCGGAAGCGGTCCGACCTTTGCGCTGCCGGGCATCTTCCACTTCGGCCTGCCGACCTTCGGAATCGCGGCGACGCTGTCGATGTTCATCGTCATCCTGGTGACGATGGTTGAAACATCGGCCGACATCTTCGCCGTCGGTGAAATCGTCGAGACCAAGGTGGATTCGCACCGGCTGGGCGACGGACTGCGCGCCGACATGCTGTCCAGCATGCTGGCCCCGGTTGTCGGATCCTTCACCCAAAGCGCCTTTGCCCAGAACGTGGGACTGGTCGCCGTCACCGGGGTCAAAAGCCGCTATGTCGTGGCCACGGGCGGGCTGATCCTGGTCGCGCTGGGACTGCTGCCGGTCATGGGGCGCGTGGTCGCGGCCATTCCCAGCCCGGTTCTTGGTGGTGCGGGGATCGTGCTGTTCGGCACCGTCACTGCCAGCGGCATCCGCACCCTCGCGCGGGTCGATTATGCCGGGAACATGAACCTGATCATCGTTGCGACCGCGATCGGCTTCGGAACGATCCCGATCGTCCTGCCGGGCTTCTACGATCAGTTCCCGGCTTGGGTGCAGACCATATTCCATTCGGGCATCAGCTCGTCCGCGCTGATGGCGATCGTGCTGAACGTGCTGTTCAACCACCTGCGGGCCGGCACGCCGACCGAGCCGTCGGTCTTTGGTGCGGCGTCCGAGCGCACGCTGCGCTATGCCGATATCGCCCAGCTTGAGGACGGGGACTACTTCCTGGATGGCAAGCTGTTCGATGCCGCCGGAAACGAGGTCCCGCTGGTCGCGGCCGGCCAGCACTGAACGCAAAAGCGCGCCGGGCGGGCCTTGTGGTCCAGCCCGGCGCAGGCGTTCAGTGCCCGCGCAGCCAGTCCGAAAGCAGCGGACGCGTCAGCCCGCCGGGGCCTGTGACCTCGGTCGCGGTGCAAAGCGCGTTCAGGATCGCTTCCTCGGTGCTTTCGCAGGCGGCGCGGAACAGGTCGTCGATGCGGCTGTCGGACAGGCGCGCAAGCGGGGTCGTGTCGCCTTGAGGGAAATGCGGCACACGGTTTGCGGTGGTGAAGCCCAGCACGATGTCGCCGCTGCCATGCCCCCAGAACGCGCCAAGCCGGGCGATGCCCGCGCCCGCGCGGCGGCAGATCCGTTGCAATTGGCGTTGATCGACCGGTGCGTCCGTCGCCAGGATAACGATGATCGAACCCTTTTCCGGCTGCGGAGCAGTGCGGGGATCGGGCCGGCGTCCGTCGGGCAGCACCAGATCGCCCGCCCGCCCGAAATTCGCCAGCACCAGCGCGCCAAGATGGCAATCCCGCCCGGCAATGGCGATGCGGCGCGAGGCGGTGCCGATCCCGCCCTTGAAGCCAAAGCAGGACATGCCGGTCCCGGCCCCGACCGAGCCTTCGGCCACGTCGACCCCTGCCGCATCCAGCGCCGCCAGCGCGTCCGCCTCGGTCACGGCAAGGGCCTGGATGTCGGACAGCGGGCCGTCATTGCATTCGCAGGCCACGGCGTTCACGGTCGAGGTCTCGCGCCCGATGGCGGGCGTCTCGTCGATGGCGCGGCGGACCAGCGCATTGACGCAGGTACCGACGCCGAAGGTGTTGGTCAGCAGGATCGGAGTTTCCAGCGTGCCGAGTTCCGCCACCTGCACCAGCCCGGCGCTTTTGCCAAAGCCGTTGATGACCTCTACCGCCGCTGTCAGCTTGTCCAGGAACAGGTTGCCCGGCTGCGGCACGATCGCGGTGACGCCGGTATTGACCGTGCCGCGGCGCAGGGTGGTGTGGCCTACTCGGACGCCCGGCACGTCGGTGATCGCGTTTCCTGCGCCGGGGGACATGATCCCCGCTTCAAGTCCGAATTCGCGCGCCCGTGCCATGCAGTCCCTTTCCTTGTCCGACCTGTCCGCCTTCAGGATTCCAGCCGTGGAATCGCCTCCAGCAGCATCCGCGTATAGGGTTGTTCCGGCGCATGGAAGATGCGGGCGGCGGTGCCGGTCTCGACGAATTCGCCATGCCGCATCACCACGACCCGGTCGCACAGGTGATGGACCACCGACAGGTCGTGGCTGATGAACAGCAGCGTCAGGTTCAGGTGCTGACGCAGCTCCATCAGCAGGTTGATGACCTGCGCCTGGATCGACACGTCCAGCGAGGCGACCGGTTCGTCGCAGACCAGCATCTCGGGCTGCATGGCCAGCGCGCGGGCGATCGCGATCCGCTGGCGCTGCCCGCCCGAGAACTGGTGCGGATAGCGGTTTGCCAGCGCCGGGTCGAAGGCCACGGCGCGCAGCCAGCGCTCAACATAGGGGCGCGCCTCGGCACGGGTGCAAAGGCCATGGGCAACCGGCCCCTCGGCCACGGATTGAAAGATCGTCCGCCGCGGATCAAGCGACGCGAAGGGATCCTGAAAGATCATCTGGACCCTTGTGCCATGCTTGCGCTCTCCCTTCATCACAGGTTCGCCGCCGACCAGGACGGTACCAGCGGTGGGCGGGGTGATGCCGCACAGGATCCGTCCCAGCGTCGACTTGCCAGAGCCGGATTCTCCGACGAGGCCAAGGATCTCGCCCCGCGCGATCGTCAGCGAAGCCGACTTGACCGCGTGAACCTGCGGGGGCGCGCCCGCCAGACCCAGCCGCATCGCCAGCCGCCGCAGATTGCCCGGCGGGCGCTGGAACAGCTTGTCGACGCCCCGCGCAGTGACGAAGCCCGGATCGGCAGGCGCGCCGATGGCAGCGACGCGCAGCATCGACGGATCAAGCTGGCCCGCCGCCTCGGTCGCGCCAGAGGCCAGCATCTCCCCCGGCTTCGAGCGTGACGGCAGGGCATCAAGCAGCGCCTGCGTATAGGGATGGGCGGGCGCGTCCAGCACTGTGCGGACCGGTCCTGCCTCGACGATCTGTCCGCGCCGCATGACCGTGATCCGGTCCGCGATCGATGACACTGTCGCAAGATCGTGGCTGATCCAGATCAGCGAGGTGCCCATTTCGGCCACCAGCGCCTTGACCACCTTCAGGATTTCGGCCTGCACCGAGACGTCGAGCGCGGTCGTCGGCTCATCCGCGATCACCAACCGGGGCCGGTGCAGCAGCGCGATGGCAATGGCGACCCGCTGGCGCATGCCGCCCGAGAATTCATGCGGGTATTGGTCGACCTTTTGTTCGGGATCGACAATGCGGACGCGCGCCAAGGCCTCGACGGCGCGGCGGCGGACCTCGGCATCCGAGGCCGCCTCATGCGCGCGGATCGCCATGCCGATCTGGTCGATGATCCGGACCACGGGGTTCAGCGTCATCATCGGGTCCTGGAACACCATCGAGATGTCCTTGCCCCGGATGCCGCGCAGTTCGCGTTCGTCCAGTCCGACCAGTTCGCGCCCGCCAAAGCGGATCGAACTGCCTTGCTCGATTCTGCCGGGCCTGTCGATCAGGCCGATCAGCGAAAACCCGGTGATCGATTTGCCCGAGCCGGATTCGCCGACCAGCCCCATGACCTCGCCCCGCTTCAGCGAAAACGAGATGCCGTCGACCGATTTCACGATACCCCGGTTGGTGTGGAACCATGTGCGCAGGTCACGCACCTCAAGCAGGTCTGTCATTTGCGCAGCCTCGGGTTCAGCTGGTCACGGATCTGGTCGCCGACAAGGTTGATCCCCATGATCAGGATGATCAGTGCCACTCCAGGATAGATCGCGATCCAGTAGCGACCCGACATCAGGTATTGGAAGCCGTTCGCGATCAGCATCCCCAGCGAGGGTTCGGTGGCTGGCAATCCGACGCCGAGGAAGGAGAGCGTCGCCTCAAGCGAGATGGCCGAGGCGACCTGCACCGTCGCGACCACGATCAGGGGCGGCAGGGCATTGGGCAGGATATGGCGGGTGATGACGAACCAGCCGCCCATCGGCACGGACAGCGCGGCCTGAACATAATCCTTCTGCCGCTCGGCCGCGGCGGCACCATGGGCGGTGCGCACGAAATAGGCGTATTGGGCAAAGACCAGCGCTAGGATCAGCTGTTCCTTGCCCTGCCCAAGGATCGCAGCCACGACAAAGGCCAGCAGGATCGCGGGAAAGGACAGCTGGATGTCGACGATGCGCATCACCAGCGCCTCGATCCGGCCCCCGACATAGGCGGCAGAGCAGCCGACCACCGCACCGATGGCGAAGGCGATCGCACCGGCCATCAGGCCCATTTGCAGGCTGATCCGCAACCCATAGACGATGGCGGACAGAAGGTCTCGGCCCTGACTGTCCGTGCCAAGCAGGTGCAGCATCCCGTCGCGCCCGACATAGCCGGGCGGGCGGCGCGCATCGCGCAGCACCAGCGATTTCAGGTCATAGGGGTCCTGCGGCACGATCAGCGGCGCAAAGATCGCGACGAAGACGATCAACGCCACCACGACCAGCGCCACCACGGCGACCTTGCTCCGGCGAAAGTCGCGCCAGAACTGCGCGAGGGGAGAGACCGATCCCGCGGATGATGCGACCGACATCTCAGCGTCCTCCGTGACGCAGGCGGGGATCAAGTGCCGCATAGGCGAGGTCCACGCAAAGGTTGATGACCACGAAGAGCGCCGAGACCAGCATGAGGTAAGCCACCATCACCGGCCGGTCGAGCGAGGTGATCGAATCCACGATCAGCTTGCCAAGGCCGGGCCAGCTGAAGATCGTCTCGGTCACAAGGGCAAAGGCCAGCGTCGAGCCCAGCTCAAGCCCGAAGACCGTGACCAGCGGGATCGAGATCAGCTTCAGCACATGGCGACGCAGGATCACACGCTCCGGGATGCCCGCGGCGCGGGCGAATTTGATCGTGTCGGTCAGCATCACCTCGCGCGTGCCCGAAGCCGCAAGACGGCACATCATCGACAGCTTGAAAAGCGACAGGTTCAGCGCCGGCAGGATCAGATGCGACCAGCCGTCGAGCGTCAGGAAAGAGAAGGGGACGCCGAACAGATCCCTTGTCTCGCCGCGACCGCCTGCGGGCAGGATGCCGAACTGCACTGCAAAGACCATGATCAGCATCAGCCCGATCCAGAAGGTCGGGACCGAGAATCCCAGTACCGACACCGCCATGATCACGCGCGAGACGAGGCTGTCGGGACGATACCCGGCATAGACCCCCAGCGGGATACCCACGGCCGAGGCGAAAAGCACCGCGATCAGTGTCAGTTCCAGCGTCGCGGGCAGCTTTTGCGCGATCAGCGTGCCCACCGGCATGTTGAAGACGAAGGAGCTGCCCAGATCTCCGGTCAGCAGGCGTTGCAGGAAATGCAGGTATTGCTGCCAGATCGGCAGGTCGAAACCATACTGCTGGATCACCTGCTGCCGGATCGCCTGCGTCGCGTCGGGTGAGATCAGCACGTCGACCGGGTTTCCGATCACATAGACGCCCGCGAAGACCAGCACCGACATGACCAGAAGGACGATCAGCGCCTGCGCGAACCGTCGGAAGATGAAGGATGCCATGCCTGCCCCCGCCGTCAGTGCCAGCCGTGTTCGATCTCGTGCCGGGTTTCCTCGACGCCGACCTGCCAGATCGCAAGCATGTCCGCGTCCGGGCGCTGGAAGACGCCGTGATAGTTGCCCTCGGCGATGCGTTCGCGCTTGCGCTGCGCATCCACGCGGGCGACGGCCGCGAAGTCGATGCGGTCCTTGCTGAAACTCGGAACCGGCGCGCCGTCCAGCCGGGTCCAGGGGAAATTCTCCATCCAGCTTGCATGGGATGCGGCGGGGTCGGTTTCCATCACTTTCGCCCAGGTCCGTGGCGCGCGCCACCAGTCGTGCAGTTTCACCGAGGCGTCGGGATGGGCGTTCAGCCATTCGCTGATCAGCGGGTTGACGGGCGAATTGCCGCCATGCCCGTTCACGATCAGGATGCGGCGGAACCCGCCCCGGTGGAGGCTGTCCAGCATGTCCTCGATCACCGCCAGATAGGTGCGCAGCTTCAGCGAAATCGTCCCCGGATAGGCCGCAAAGCTGGAGGCCATGCCATAGGGCAGGCAGGGAAAGACGGGCACGCCCGTGGGCTCGGCCGCCTCAACCGAGATGCGCTCGGCCAGGATCATGTCGGTCGCAAGGCTTAGATAAGCGTGCTGCTCGACCGAGCCGATGGGCAGCACGCAACGGTCGTCTTGGGTCACGCGCGCTTCGACCTGGCCCCAGTTCATGTCCTGAATTCGCATTCTTCCGGTCCCGTTCCTGCTTTGGCGGGCCGCCCCGGACGGCACCGGGCAAGGTGGCCAGGGTCGGTGAATCGCCGTATTTTTGGTTCCATAAGGAACAAATAATATCATTGACGCAAGGTATTTGTTGCCAATAACGTCCCAAACGGAACTTGTGACGCAATCAGGGCATTCTCATGGATGACGAGATAAGGCAGTCGCTTTTTGAAGGAAGGGCGGGCCGGGACATGCCCATCACGGCCGAAGGCATTGCCGAGGACAGCCCGCTTCGTACCCGTCTTTGGGAAAATCCGTGCTGGTTCTCGTACCGGCTGAATTATCTTGCGCTTCACTTCAACAGCCCCGTCTATGGCTTCATCCAGGGACGGCTGGGGCTGCTCAGGCCGGATTTCGTGGTGCTGTGGTCGCTGTATCTGGGCGGACCCTCGACGTTGACCGATCTGGTGCGCTCCTCGGGTTTTCCCAAGAACACGCTGAGCCGCGCCGCAAACAAGGTCTACCGCCTTGGCATGATCGACCGCGAAGGCGATGCCGAGGATCAGCGCCGCGTCACCCTGCACCTGACCGACGAGGGCAGGGCAGGGGTCGAGGCGGTCAAGGCCGAGATGCTGGGGCATGAACGGCTGATGCTGGAACGGCTCAGCCCCGCCGAAAGGCTCTGCCTGTCCGAAATTCTGACCAAGCTGGTCGCGGCTTCGGGGGACTGGCCCCAGTCGCTTGGCAACGAACCGGCCGAGGATGAGCCATGACAGCCCGATGCCAGAACAGACCGGTGCAAAGCCGGCGATACAACCACAACCCAAGAGGGAACCGATGAACCTGAAGCCCATGCTTCGCGCCGCGCTGCTGATGAGCGCGTTTGCCTTGCCCTATTCGGCGATGGCCGCCGATCTGGTGATCGCCACCAAATCCGGCCCGGCCTCGATGGACCCGCATTTCACCGCCACCTCGGCCAATGCCGAGGCGACCAAGCAGGTCTTCGACACCCTGCTGAAATCGGGCAACAACCTGCAGATCGAACCGTCGCTGGCGACCGAATGGAAGCCGATCGACGACACGACCTGGGAATTCAAGCTGCGCGAAGGCGTGAAATTCCATGACGGATCCGATTTCACCGCCGAGGACGTGAAATTCTCGATCGAGCGCATCCCGAACGTGACCGGGCCGAACCCGACCACGATCTATGTCCGTCGTGTGGCCGGGGTCGAGATCGTCGACCCCCATACCATCCGCATCAAGACCAAGGGTCCGGCGCCGACGCTGCCCAACGACCTGATCCGTCTGTTCATCGTGTCCCACACCGCGGCCGCCGATTACTCGACCAAGGAGACCTCGGCCGAGGGGTTCAACTCGGGCAAGGCCACCATCGGAACCGGCCCCTACAAGTTCGTCAGCTGGGCGCCGACGCAGGATCTGGTGCTTGAGAAGTTCGACGGCTACTGGGGTGGGGCACAGCCTTGGGACCACGTCACCCGCAAGGAGATCCCGAACGATGCCGCCCGCGTCGCGCAGCTGAAGGCAGGTCAGGTCGACTTGATCTCGAAGATCCCGGCGACCGATCTTGCCAGCGTCGAACAGGACAGCGCCCTGAAGGTCGAGAAGGCCCCTTCGGTCTTCATCCCCTATCTGGAATTCGACTTCCGCGAGAACTCGCCGCAGGTCTGGGACAATGCGGGCAAGAAGCTTGAAAAGAACCCCTTTGCCGACGCGCGCGTCCGTGAGGCCTTCGATCTGGCGCTGGACCGCGAGACGATCGTCGAATTCGCGCTGGAAGGCATGGGAGAGGTCGCTACCCAGCTCGTGACGCCGAATATTTTCGGCTATAACGACCAGATCCCCGCGCCCACATTCGATGTCGACAAGGCTCGCCAGCTGATGGCCGATGCCGGCTATCCCGAAGGGTTCAAGGTCACGCTGGCCTATGCCAACGACCGGATGCCGACCGAGCTTGGCCCGACCATCGCGCAGATGCTGGCCGCGATCGACGTGACCGTGGACGTGCAGGGCGTGCCCGCCACCGTCTTCAACCCGGCCAAGACGCGCGGCGAATATTCGCTTTATATGGCGTCGTGGGCCACGCTGACGGGCGAGGCGAACTATACCCTGTCCTCGCTGATGCACAGCAACGACCCCGACAAGGGGCTCGGCGCTTTCAACGTGCGCGGCTATGCCAATCCCAAGATGGACCAGCTGATCGAGGCCGCCGCGGCCGAGATGGACGAGGCCAAGCGCAAGTCCCTGCTGGAAGAGGCGAACCTGCTGGTCGCGACCGACCGCCCAGACCTGCCGCTGGCGATCAATGTCTCGGCCTGGGGAATGAAGGCCGACAAGGTCAGCTATGAACCGCGCGCGGACGAAGACACCGTCGCCATGGACGTTCACCCCGCGAAATGATCGCCCGAACCCTGCGCCCCCGCAAACGGGGACGCGCAGGGCACCACGCGCATCTGCCAGCCCGGACCGGAATTTCCGGTCCGGCTTCCCTTTCTGCCGATGGAGAACCCGATGAGCATTGCGCCCGAAACCCCGCCCCATAGCTGGGACGAACCGACCTGGCGTGGCCTGGTGGATTTCGTCCGCGCCGGACGCTCGCTGAAACCGGCGAGCTGGCCGGGTGGGGCACGCTGCGCGGTCGCGTTGAGCTTTGACAGCGACCACGAGACGAACGAGCTGCGTGACGGCGGCAAGTCCATCGGGCGCCTGTCCTGGGGGCAATATGGCAACCGTCGCGGGATCCCCCGCATCCGCGAGGTGCTGGACCGCTTCGGCGCGAAAGCCAGCTTCTTCGTGCCTGGCGTCGCGGCCGAACTTTACCCGGACGAACAGAAATCGCTGGTGGGCGACGGGCATGAGGTCGCGCTGCATGGCTGGATTCACGAGGTAAACACCCAGGTTCCGCCCGAACGCGAGCGCGAGCTGATGCTGCGTGCGGCAGACACGCTTGAGCGGATCACCGGAACCCGCCCGGTCGGGATGCGCACGCCGTCCTGGGATTACAGCCCGGCGACGCTGGCAATCGCCGAAGAGCTGGACTTGGTCTATGACAGCTCGCTTTTCGCCGATGACGACCCCTATGAGATTGTCAGCAGCGGTCGCCCGACCGGCATCGTGGAACTGCCGGTGGAATGGATCCGCGACGACGCGCCCTATTTCATGATGAACCGCTTCGGCGGCCAGCGGCCCTATACGCCTCCGACCGCCGTCCTCGACATCTTCCTGCGTGAATTCGAGGGCGCCTATGCAGAAGGCGGGCTGTTCCTTTTGACCATGCATCCCCATGTCACCGGCTATCGCTCGCGCATCTTCATCCTTGAGGAATTGCTGCGGCGGATCGCGGACAAAGGCGATTGCTGGATCGCGACCCATGCCGACATAGCCCGGCACTGCGCGCGCGAACACGGGATGAAACTCAGGGGCTGACGCAGCTTTCCGACCGCGCGGTGGCTCCGGTCGCCGCGCATTTCCCCGTGGATTGCCCGAAAATTCGCGGGAAGCCTTTTTGTAAAGCAATAATCACATAAACGTGAGCGAATCAGTCGCATTCTGATTATTCTGCGCAGGCAGGGCCGGGTGCCGCGTTGACCCCAGGGTCGTCGCCCGGAACCTCGTCAGTAGTTTAGTCAGTCTGGACGTTTCATGACCTTTGATTTCCGACGTCCCCCCATGGACATTCTGCACATGCCGGCAGTGCATCCCGGCCTGTCCTATGTCGGCGACCCCCCTGACTGGATCATCCGGCCCGCCAAGGCCGCCGCCGTGCGCCTGTTCGCGGGCAGCGACGATCCCGCGCTTTGCGCGCGACAGCACGCGATGCTGGTCCGCCAAGGCCGGATGATGACCGAAAACGTGCTTGAGATCCTGTCGGCTCCGGTGGTCCTTGAAAACGCGCGCTTCGAACGGGGCATGGTGCAGCTTGCCAACCGCTTCTGGTTGAACGGTGCCTCGGGCAGCCGCGTCAGGACGCAATTCGCTACCGCCAATGACGAACGCTGGCGGCTGGAGCGGTTGAACCGCGCCATTCGCCGCACCCGCGCCAAGGGCCCGGCGCGGATCGGCACCCATGACGCGGCCGAGGCCGCGAAACTGGGCGTCGCGATCGAACTGAAGAACGGCTTCAACTATTATCATTTCTCGACCGAGACTCTGGGCTCGCTGGCGCATTTCCTGAACGATGGCTCAACCGCGCCGATCAGAATCCACCTGCCCAGCGGCAAGGTGAAAAGCTTTATCCGCCGCTTTGTGGCCACCATCTTTCCCAGCCTGGCCGACCGCATCACGTTCGAGCGCGCGGCCGGGGATTATGACCGGGTCCGTTCGGTCTATAGTCACCAGCATCTGCTTTACGCGGTGCGCGACCCCATGATCGATGCGGTGCTGGCGGGGGTCGATCCGCGCTGGCCCCCGGTGCTGCGCGACCCCTCCCGCTTCAAGCAGGCGGCGAAATTCACCTATGACAGCAGCCTGCGCCTGCTGCGAGAAGCCGCGCTGGCACAGCTTCCACGCGCAGGGCACTCCTCCACCCCACGGCTGATCTGGATGGGCCGGGACGAAGGGCAGGGCGCCCGCGTCCGCGGGATCGAGGGTCATAAGCCCCTGCTTGAGGAACTGGCGGCGCTTGGCTTTGAACAGGTCGCGTTCGAGCATCTTTCGCCGCTGGAGCAGGTCGCTGCGATGAATGGCGCCGACATCGTGATCGCGCCGCATGGCGCGGGGCTGGCCAATATGATTTATGCCCGGCCCGGCGCGACCGTGATCGAGATCGGCACCCGGCAGACACAACTGCACCGCTGGGGCGATTTCCTGAAATGCGCGCATGTGTCGCGCTGCAACTATGACACGGTCTTTGCCGATATCGAGGGGGTCGATGCAGATGCGCGAGTGCCCGCGATGTCGGACGGGCATCGCGGGATCCGGGTCGGGCGGAATGCGACCGACCGTGTGATCGCGATCGTTGGCGAGGTGCTTGGCCGCGCCTCGGCCCCTCTCGAAGCACCCCAGCACAGAATGACCGGGACGCGCTAGGTCGCGGCCCCAGCCAGCAAGGACAGCAGATGAGCGATGCGAAGATAAGCCCTGAAAAGGCCGAAGAACTGACCGCTGCGGTCATCGAGGCGCTGGCAAGCACTGATCTGGGCCAGCACCTGAAGCGGATCTGGGTCTTTCAGAAACGCTGCCTGGTGGTGGATTTCGCCTATCGCCGGATCGGCTTCGGCTTTGACCTGACCCTTCCCGACGCAGGCGGGCTGTCAGTCGCGCTGGTGCGGCGGGGCAATCCGCAGATGGCGTTTTCGGTGACCGGTGACGACAGCAGGAAGCTGGTCCTGACCACCGGCGCGGACCGGAACGATGCCATCGCGGCACTGGTGGACAGGGCGGGAAAGCTGACCGGGCAGATCGACGCCTTCCGCGCGACGGGCGGGGCGAAGCAGGTGCAGCCAGAGGCGCTCCCCGAACCCAAGCACCGACGCAAGGTCGGCATCCTGACACTGCCACTCAGCAAGAATTACGGCGGCAACCTGCAGGCTCTTGCGTTGATGCAGGTGCTGCGCGACCTGGATTGCGACCCTGTCCTGATCAACCGCCGCTATGCCGCGCAGGGTCCGGCCAAGTCTCCCAAGGACGCGGAAGTCCCGGCGATCACCAACCGGATCGAGATCGAGACGGAGTGCCAGAACAGCGCATTCATCGAACGCCACGTCCTGCCAATCACCCGGACTTTCCGCAACTCGGCCGAGCTTCGCGCCCGGCTGGGGGATTATGGGCTGGACGCGGTCATTGCGGGCAGCGACCAAGTCTGGCGACCGAAATATGCGCGGGGTATTCTGGCCGACTTCTTTCACGGCTATCTGGACCCCGAACGCCGAGACATACGGCGGATCAGCTATGCCGCCTCGTTCGGGGCGGACAGCTGGGAATATGACGAGACGCAAACCCGCGATGCCGCGCGCCGCCTTGCCCTGTTCGATGCCGTCTCGGTCCGCGAAGACAGCGCGGTGGCGCTTTGCCGGGACAATCTGGGGGTCGAGGCGCGCCATGTCCTGGACCCGACCTTGTTGCTGCCGCCCGAGCGCTACCGCAGCCTGTTCGCCGACAGGCTGGACCCTGCGGCGGGCCGCAGGATCACCAGCTATATCCTTGATCCCAACCCGGAAAAATCGCGGCTGGTCGGGGATATCGCCAAACGACTGGCAATGGATGTCAAGCCCGCCACCGGCGGAGGCGACAAGTCGGTCGAAGCGTGGCTGATGGGGTTTTATCAGGCCGATTTCGTGGTTACGGATTCCTTCCACGGGGTAGCATTCTCGATCATCTTCAACAAACCCTTCATCGCTTTTGCCAATCCCAACCGGGGCATGGCGCGCTTCACCTCGATCCTGCGCGCAGTTGGCTTGCAGGACCGGCTGATCGTCGATGCCGCCGCCGCAGATAGCGCTGCGCTTCTCAAGCCGATCGACTGGCTGTCGGTCAACCGACGGTTAGACGGGCTGCGCGAAAGCTCGATCGGGTTCCTGCGCGATGCACTGGTCCCGACCGACGCCCCTGCGCCGAAGCCGCCCAAAGCGCGGCGGGAAACCGTGCCGCCCGACGTGCCACCCCCGACCCGCATGCCGGTGCCCGCGCGTCCACAGGCCCGCATCGCCAGCGCCAATCCCCTGAAGGTGATGTGCACGGGCTGCGGGGTCTGCGTGTCTGAATCGCAGGGCAGTCTGGCCATGACCTGGGACAAGGAAGGGTTCTGGTCGCCTCGCCCTACCGGAAAGCAGATCCCGGCCGAAGCGGTCCGTGTCTGTCCCTTCAACCCGACGCCCGAGGCCGAGGTCAGGGATGAGGATGCCTTGGGCCGGATCTTTCACGGCCGTGCCCCCAACATCCATCCGCGCGGAGGGCATTTCGAGAACAGCTATATCGGGCATAGCAACGCGTTCCGGCCCTCCTCGTCCTCGGGCGGGGTCGCAACCTATGTGTTTCAGCAATTGTTGCGCCGAGACGAGGTCGATTACCTTTACGTGGTTCAGGGTGATGCCGACGGCGGCTATCGTTATGCCGTCTTTCGCGACGAAAAGGCCATCCTGTCGATCTCGAAAACACGCTACTTCCCGGTCACGATGGACGAGCTGTTCCCCATCATCCAGAAGACCCCGGGCCGCGTCGCAGTGTCGGGCGTCGCCTGCTTCGTCAAGGCGATCCGCCTGAAGCAGCATTACCACCCCGAACTGCGCGAACGGATTCGCTTTCTGGTCGGGATCATCTGCGGTGGCCTGAAAAGCCGCCACTATACCGACTTCCTGGCGCAAAGCGCCGGGATCCAGGGCAGCTATACCGATGCGCAATACCGCGTGAAGAACCCCGAAGGAGAGGCCAACGACTATTTCTTTTCGGCCAGCGACCAGACCCTGCGGACGCGACGGATCCGCATGCGGCGGCTGGGCGACATGTGGGGATCGGGTTTGTTCAAGAACAAGGCCTGCGATTTCTGCACTGATGTGCTGACCGAACTGGCCGACATCTCGCTGGGGGATGCTTGGATCCCCGAATACAACCGCGACGGGATGGGGACCAGCGTCGTGGTCACCCGCAACCCGCTGGCGGATCGGATCATCCGGGACGGTATCGCGGCGGGCGAGCTGACGATGGAAACCGCCCCGATCGATCTAGTGCTGCGGTCCCAAAGCGGTGGGCTGAACCACAAGATGAACGCGCTGAAGTTCCGTCTTTGGACCAGCCGCAAATTTACCGACTTGCCGATCCCCGCCTGCCGAACCCGGGTCGAGAAAGAGGTCGCCGCCGCCGACATGCTCGTGCAGGTATTGCGCGAAAGGGTGCGGGCCAACAGCCTGCGCTTCTGGCCCGACAGCGGCAATGCTGCGGTTTTCAACCGACGGATGCGGGCCTCACGCGAGCGGTTGCAGGCGGTGACGACGGCCCGCAAGAAACAATCGCAGGAAATCTATGATGCGCTGCTGGCAGCCTTAGTCCCTGCCTCTGGCCCTGGTCGTGCAGATGTTCCGGCCATCGCCACGATGACGCGCTGGCTGCGGCGCAAGCTGCGCAGCCGAGAGTTGGATCTGGCGATGCTGGAACCGCTGCTGCCCGAAACGCAAAGGACCGGAGTTGCTGCACTGGCCGATGCCGGGACGTAACAACGCCCCGGTCCGCTATCCCACCGGATGCGGGCCTTTCGGCGCCAGTCTGCGCGCTGGAAAGCCCAGTACGCCCGCGTCGATCATGTCGCTGCCCCAATCAGCAAGGAAGGCGTGATCTAGGATGCCGGGCAACGCGCCCGCATCCTTCAGGCGAGCGGCAAGGTTATGGCCCATCCCCTCGATCACGTAATGTTGCGCATTTTCTTGCAGCGGGAATTGCGACCAGTGACGACGTTCCTGCCAGATACTCCCGTTCAGGGTGACGTATTTGGTCGCAAGGTTGAAATATCCGTTCAGGCTGGGATACCACCATTCCCCAATGCGCCGTGCGAAGTAATCCCAGCGATGCTCAGAAGACATCACGCTTGGGCAAACCGAATACTGTGCCCCGGCCGAAACGGTTCGCTCCGCGCGCAAGGGGGTGCTGAACAGGATTGCCAGAAATCCTCCCATGCTTGTTCCCAGAGTGAAGACAGGTCGCCCGTCGGCCAGGTCAAGAATACAAGAAGCGATCGCGGGAATGTTCAAGCCATTCCCCCAGGTCCGGTTTTTGTCGATGACGGAAACGGCAGCGCCATAACGCGATGCCGATCCGATGAATTGCGGAACCGGAATTCCTTTCGGAATACGACCTCGCCCGACGCCCGCAAAGGTGACGACGATCCGCTCCGCCGTTGGCAAGGCCGCCCGGTCGATTTCGACCCGGCAGCCGTCATCGTCGATCAGGATGTCCATCGTGACCTTTCGGAAGGGTGTTGCGGAGTTTTACTTCCGGTATCCTTCGGGAACCTGCATCAGCGTTGCGCCGCTGACATCCTGTGCCGAGCGCATCCAGCGGAAATTGCGGAATGCATGCCTCATCCCGACTTCTGGCGCGGCGGCGCCATCTGAATTCGTGGCCTGCGATATTTCAAGGTAACGGTCCCAAAGATCGGCGCGGAACGGTGCAATATCTATCCCCCGGGAAAGGTGGCGCATGGCTTTTTCGGGCTTGTTCTGCATCATGCAGGCTTCAGCCGCGACAAGGCAAATTTCTGCACAACCTTTAAGATAGGCGGGGCATTTTTCGACAAAGGATTTCACAATATCTGGACGGGATTCCCGCAGTGCATTTTTGATGTGCATCAACGTGCCTTTATAGGCATGGACATCGGTGATGATGGATACCAGCCCCTCAAGCCGATCCAGCGCAAACTTCGTCAGGTGAATCCCGGCATGACCGGCTTCCTCCATCTTCGGCGTCCCGTCAGCGCCATTTGTTGCGTGATCGGCAAAGAAATGCAGATAGCGCGCGCCGGAGACTGCCGCATGCATGTTGAAATCACCGAAACGATGGCGCGCAGTTTGCAGATGGCTCAACTCGATAAACCATGCGCCCGGCCGGGCATACATCATGTTGGCAAAGCCAGCGCCATGCGCCGACAGGAAGATATCGGCATCCCGGCACAGGTCGATCTGTTCGCGAGGGGACAGGTCTTCAAGATATATCTTCTTGAAATCATGCCTTGAAAGCATTTCTTCCAGTCTGTCTTCGCCCTTCAGTTCGCGGTCCTTGCCCGCGCCGGGTCGACGCGAGACGTAAAGCCGCGCGCCCGGTTGCTTTGGTGTGGAATGCGCCAAAGCATTCAGGCGGTGCCTGTCGATATATTCGTCGCGGCTGTTGTTGTAGATCCGCTTGTAATTTGCGATCGAGGGCGGGCGCAGCGCACCATCTTGTTCAAGCTTGGCGAAACGGGCCTTGGTCTCGATATCTTCGATGACCTCTGGCGTCGCCTGATGATACAGGTGATTGGTGTTGAAGGGAATGATCGCGCGCTTGAACGTGACCTTGCCCGAGACATATTTCACTCGATCCACAAGATCCGGATAAAGATCACCGATCAGTCTGCCGATGAAGCCCTTGATCTCATCGCTGCTGGAGATCAGGTGAATTTCACCGGTCAGCCCATAATCCCGATACATCTGAAAATAGATCAGGGATTCCGTCGTGAAGTGGTAGAAATTGAAAAAGTTTCGGCATTCGATCACGAAGGGCAGGGCGCGGTCAATCTCGGCCATTTCGCTAGTCGCGGCGGCGTCATTGGCGGCATGTCGCGATACCGTCTCTGCCATGATGCGCCTGTCGACCTCCTCTCCCGGAAGGTTCTTGGCCAACTTCATCCTGACGCGCAATGCAGATGCGCCCGCCAGAAGGATGCGATCATTCACCATCGGAACTTTACCGACATAGCGGAAATTTTCGACGATAATTGGAAAAGACCGAAAGACGACGCATTTCCGCGCCCTTTTTTCGTCCCGATAGTTGCGGATGAACTTGTAAAGGCCAAGTCTTTGCTGCTGGTTGTTTGTCGCAACCACGGCGCCAAGCCAGGCGGCATCTTCGTATCTCGGGTGCAGATCACCATCGCGCAACGCAGCGACGCTGTCCCTGCCGACGTCGAAAAACGAAATCCTGCTTGCATCCTTGAACATTAGCCCTCGTTATCTCCGGCTTGCATGACCGGACTGTACCCTACTGAAGGATTGGCCGGAAACGCCCCGGCCGATCCGCGTAACAGAAGCCGTCTTCTGCGACAGGCAAAGCAGGGCTGGGGACATTGACATCAACTGTGCCCGTTTTTTCCGCAACTACTGGCCTGCCTGGACTTTCTTTCCTTTCCCGCCCCGAAACCCGGAATTCTCGAATCGTAATGTACCATTTCGATTGATAGCCGAATTATCACGCGGGATCGCAGCGGGAATTGCAGCCCGCTTGCCGCTATCCGCGGTCCGGCTTCGCCTGCCTTCCAGACCCTATGGCAGCATCCGTTCCTGCACATAGCGCCCCGGCGCGGGACAAAGCGGCGGGAATTCGGCCGAGCCCAGTGCGGCGGGGGCGGGGCGTTCCTCGCTTGCGTGGCCGCGCAGCCATGCCGTCCAGTCCACCCACCAGGTGCCGGGGCGGCGCTCTGCCTCAAGCAGCCAGCGGTCCGGATCGGGTGGATGGTCGTCGTTCACGAAATACTCGGTATTGGCCAGATTTGGTGGGCGCAGGATGCTTTGCACATGACCGCTGGTGGACAACACGAAGCGGTTCTGCCCGCCGAAGGCGTCCACCGCGCGATAGATGCCGCGCCAGGGCATCAGGTAATCCTCAAGCCCGCCGACGAAATAGGTCGGCACCCGCACCAGTCCGTAATCGATCGGGCGGTCGAACAGGATCTGGCGGCCGGGGGTGCGGAAGACATCCCACAGGAAGACGTCGATGAAATCGGAATGCAGCCGTGCCGGCACCCGTGTCGGGTCATTGTCCCAATACAGCACATCCAGCGGCGGCGGCTGTCGCCCCAGAAGGTTGTTGTTGACCCAGAAGCTCCAGACCAGATCCTCGGGCCGCAGCCAGACGAACAGATGCGACAGGTCCAGCCCGTCCATCGTCCCCTCGGCCTCGGAAATGCGGCGGGCGAGTTCCAAATTCCCGGCGGTGGTGAACGCCTCAAGAATCGAGCCGTTGCCGGGGTAAAGCGCCGTGACCAGCAACGAATGGCTGGCGACCAGCGGTGCATTCACCTGCGCCAGATGCCCCAGCAGCGAAATCGCCGTCAGCCCACCCGCGCAGGCCGAAATCAGGTTGACCTTGTCCGCGCCGGTCGCCACGCGGATGGCCCCGATGGCCTGCAGGATCGCGGTCAGATAGGTCTCGATCCCCCAAAGCGCGGATTCGGGGCCGGGGTTCTTCCAGCTTATCGTAAAGACCTGGAACCCCTGCGAGACAAGATAGCCCAGCACGCTGTTCTGCGGCTTCAGGTCAAAGGCGTAATACTTGTTGATCTGGGGCGGGATCAGCAGCACCGGGCGCATATGGACGCGGTCGGTCTGTGGGGCATACTGGATCAGTTCAAGCTGTTCGTTGCGAAAGATCACCGCACCGGGTGTCATCGCCAGCGTCTCACCCAGGCGATAGGCACCGGGGCGGATCTGGCGTGGCATGCCGCGATTGGCCTGCAGATCCAGCGCGAAGTTCTTCAGCCCCTGCACTGCCGAGCGGCCCGCGCTCGACTCGGCCCGCTTGATGGCCGAGGGGTGGATCGGCAGGTTGGTGGGCGACAGGGCGGCCTTCATCTGGTCCAGCACGAACTGGATGCGCAGGCGGTCGGCCGCTTCGATGGGTTGCGCGTCCAACCAGTCCTGCACATGACTGTTCCAGGCGAAGTAAATCTGCATCAGCCCGCGCAGGACAGGGCTTTCACGCCACAACGGGTCGCGGAAGCGGCGGTCCTTGGGGCTGGGTTCAAAGACGGCATCACCGGACTGCTGCAGGATTGCGACGGCGTCGCCCGCAAAGGCGGACAGGTGCCGGGCCAGCATGTCGGAATCGTCCAGCGCCAGCGTCACGATATGGGCAAGGGTTTCAAGAAAGCCCTTGCCCGTCGCCGCTTCGGGGGCGGCATCCTGCCGTGGCGGACTGGACAGCACATCCGAGGCGACGCGCAGCAGCCGCGTCAGCTTGTCGACCGGATTGCGACCGCCCGAAAGCATCTCCTCGATGATGTCCGACAGGTCGCGATCGCGCAGCCCGCCTTCGTCCGCGTCTTCCATCGGCAGACCTCAAAAGCCGGCACGTCAGTCTGGTAGTTTGCGCAGCACGAAATCCGTCAACCTGTGATCCATCTCGGGGATCAGGACGGTGCCGATGTAATCCTTGCCGCTTTCCGTCTTGGGCCCGATCCGGGCCAGGATGCGGACGATGATCTCTTCGGCGGCATTGTCCAAGGCCAGCCGCTCTGGCTCGACACTGACCTTGGTATCGGCAAAATCGCCGCTGACCGAAACCGTCACCGTGCCCTTCATCGCGCCGCGGTTGCCGATGGCAAAGGCCGCGTTCGCCGTCTCTCCGGTCCGGCCCGCCAGCAGCAGCGGTGGGCGCTGCGTTTCGGGTTCGGGCGCCCCGTTCCCTTCGGTCAGGGCAGAGGTGAAGGCGCGGACATATTCGCGCCCCAGGTTCAGCAGTTCGGCCGAGTATTTCAGGTTCACCGCCGAGGCACCGCGGATCGTCTCGCTTAGCTTTCTGTCGGCCATCTCAACCTCCCACCCTGCCAGCTTCCGAGGGGCAGGGCCGCAGGATATGGAAATGGTCGTACCAGTGCAGTTCATAATTCGGATCGTCGCTGACGCAGACGCAATGGCAGCAGGGCTTGGTCGCCTTGTCGTCGCGGCAGACGATCCAGCGCAGGTAGTGATCTGCGCAACCCCGGACCCAGATCAGCAGGTCCAGGTCGTCGCATTCGCAGCAGCTTTGCCGCCGGTCCGGGTTGCGGTCGTCCTTGGGCATAACCACCCGGACCGACACCGTCCGACGCTCCTTCGGACCCAGCGTGAACGAACGATCCTGCGGGTCGATCTGAACCGTCCCCGCATCCTCGCCCGCGGCAAGAACTTCGTATTTGTGGGGGCGGAAATCGCCATTCGTCACATGCAGGCAGACCTCACCCTGGGCCCCGGTGGCAAGGCGGCATTTCACCTCGCCGACGGCGCGCGGCATCCAACAGGGTTCGGGGATGTCGCAGCAGCACTCGCCCTTGGGCAGGCCCAGTCCCTTGGCCCCGTCCGCCAGCAGCGCGCCGCCCGCGACCAACGCCTTGATCAGTTCGCGGCCAAGGCCCAGCTGCGCCGCGATAAGATCGCCAAGTGCGGAATCGACCCCGCTGATATCCATGTCTGGTTTGCATTTGGAGGTCATTTGACAGCTCCGTTGATGACGGTCACGGTAATGGGCAGGTCGGCGAATTCGGTGCTGGCGACCCCGTGGTAGCGATGGCCGGGTCGCAGCGTCGGGCCGATCTCCAGCGCGAAATCGGCCGCGAATGAGGTGCCGGGGGCATGGGGGCCATAGCCCCGCGTCACCGCAAGCTTCAGGATGCCGCTATGCGCCTCGCGCAGCTTGCCGTGGAAGGTCTCGACAAAGGCGTCGATCCCCTTGATCGGGCGGACGTAAGAGGCGGCAAAGGCCGTCTCCAGCCCGTCATCGTCGAAAAGCCCGATCGCAAATGCGCGCGGCAAGGTGATTTCGGTATTGCCGTCATTCGCAAGGGCCAGCGTCGCCATTGGGGTCGCCCCCTGCGGACCGGAAAACGCCAGCTCACCCGCCAGCAGCGATACGCGAGTTTCCGGCAGCACCCGTGCAACAAAGGGCAGGGTCGCCTTGTCCGCGCCGATCGCTCCTTCATAGGCGCCCGGTGGCGTTCGGGCATCAAGGCGCAGGCGCAGCCGCGCCGCGCCGCGCCGGCCCTCGGGGCTGAATCTCAGCGCCGGGGGACCGTCCGCGGGCATGAACCGCGTGACCGGGCCCGAAACTTCGGCCCCGGCTCCAATCTGCGGGATGGTCCCGACCGCGATCAGGCGGCGTGGCGGTCCCACGAACTCCAGCGAGGCTACAGGGGTGCTGACAGCGCGCTTGGCCATGGCACGATCCTAGCCCACGGGGACCGGATCGACCGGATCCGGTCTGGTCAGCCGCTGCGGCGGCGGCTCGCATGGATAGGGCACATAGGGTTCGGTGATGAATTGCCCCTGGCCGCAAAGCGACACGCAGGCAATCTCGCGCCCGAACAGCCTGAATCCTACCTTGTAGTTCAGCGGAAGATGTCCGCGGATCGCGGGAATCTCCTTGATGCGCAGCGACAGGTCGATCGGGCGGATCTCGATCGGGGCAAGTTCTTTTACCCGCATCGTGAAATCCGTGGGAATGTCGATTCTGTAGCTGGTCGGAATATCGAGATCGAGGCCGCCGTCAACATCGATCCCAAAGGTGAATTTGGATGGAATCTTGACGCTCATGGGGAAACCCATCCCATAGAACAATGAGCTTTTCTACCACGAACCGGGGTTGATCGCAAAAGGAAACACATTCGCAAAGGTGGTATGGCGCAAGATTGTTTCCCTGTCGCCAAAAGTTCAGGCAGGCGGCTGTCTCTTTGGCGAGGCGCCTGGGCACCCCTTGCAGCAGCCAATAACATCGATAACCAAACTTATGTAATCTAACGATGTTGAGCAGAGGCCGATCCTGCGTGCTTGTCGCCGGGCGTTTCGGCCATTTCCAGAAAGCGGCGCTCGGCCAGTGACAATTGCCGCTCCTTGTGGTGCAGGACGTGAAAATCGCGGCGCGGGAGGTCAAGGGCAATGCGCGCCAACCGCCCGGTTTCGACCGAGGGCGTGACGACCAGTTCCGAGATCAGGGTCGCCCCGGCGCCGGCCTCGACCGCAGCACGGACGGATTCGTTCGAAGGCAACTCCAGCGCCACCTGAATATCGCCGATGGTCAGACCATGCGCCAGCAGCACTGCCTCGCTGACCATGCGCGTGCCCGATCCCGGCTCGCGCAGCACCCAGGGACTGGCGGCAAGGTCTAGGGCCGTGACCGGTGGCTGAGCGACCCAAGGATGGCCCGGCGCGACCACAAGCGACAACTGGTCGCCGGGCAGCGGATGGATCGACAGCGAAGCATCCTCGATATCGCCTTCGACAAAACCCAGATCGGCGCTGGCTTCGTGAACCATCTGCGCGACCTCGGCGGTATTGCCGATGGAAAGCTGCAATTCGAAGCCTGGATAGGTGCAGTGGAAACGGTGCATGATCGGAGGCAGCCAGTAATTCGCGACGGTCTGGCTGGCGGCAAGGCGCAGGGTGCCGCGCTTCAGCCCGGCCAGATCCGCCAGCAGCCGTTCGGCCTGCTCGGCCCGGCCCAGCATTGCCCGCGCTTCGACCAGGAAGGAACGCCCGGCATCGGTCAGGACGATGCGCCGCCCGACGCGGTCGAACAGGCGGACGGCATGGCGCTCTTCCAACGCGGAAATGGCGGCGCTGACCGCGCTTTGGGTCAGGTTCAAAAAGGCCGCCGCCTGCGTGACATGCTCACGCTCGGCGACGGCGGCAAAGATGCGAAGCTGATCCAGCGTCATGCCAGCATGAGAACCAGAAGCAGGCTGAAAATGGAAACGAAAATCCAAGCTCCGGCACCCAGAAGCGCCGGGCGAAGACCCGCGGCTGCCAGTTTGCGGATGTCTGTTTCAAGCCCCATCGCAGCCAGCGCGGTGGCCAGCAGGAACTGGGTGATCGCCGTCGTATATGGCGCGGTGGCAGCGGGCATCCAGCCGGTGCTGGCCAGCGCCACCATGACAATGAACCCCAGAACGAACCACGGCATCGGCGGGGCGGCGTGACCGGCGGTGCCGCCCTGGTGACGGGCGCGCCGGGCGGCAGCCGCCCCCAGCGCCAGCACCATCGGCGCCAGCATCATCACTCGGGTCAGCTTGGCTATGGTACCGAACTCTCCCGCCTCTTGTCCGCGGGCATAGGCCGCCGCGATCACCTGCGCGACCTCATGGATCGAGGCGCCGGTCCACAGACCGAAGGCGCGCGGCCCAAGATGCAGCACCTGCCCGATCAACGGCATCAGCACCATCGACAGCGAACCGAAGACGGTAACGCAAGCAACGGCATAGGCCACGTCCTCGTCCCGCGCTCGGGTGACGGTGTTCGTCGCCACCACCGCCGATGCCCCGCAGATCGAGCTGCCCGCCGCGATCAATTGGGTCAGTCCGCGATCCACCCCCAGCACGCGGCCCAGCCAGGTGGTGAACAGGAAGGTGCAGACCAGTGTCACCGCGATCGCCGCCAGCCCGATTCCGCCGACCGCGCCGACCTGCTGAATCGTCAGTTGCAGGCCCAGAAGCACGATCCCCGCCCGCAACACCCGGCGCAGGCAGAAGGTCACGCCGGGCTTGGCGATGGCTGGCGTGCCGATCAGGTTGTGAAAGGCCATGCCGATCAGGATGGACAGGATCAGGGGACTGAGTGCGTCGATCCCGATGACCGAGCGCAAGCCGAAGGCGGCCGCCGCGATTAGCGCCGCAAGTCCCAACCCCGGCAGGATGCGCCCTGCAGTGCTGCCTGTTTGCGCCCTCTGTGCCGGTCTACCCGCATATGCCTTGGTCGCCATATCTGCCATCCTTGGGATTTTGCTGCCCTGTGGATGTGCAGATAGCACCCGCCCTGAAAATCAATCCAATTGAATATATTGGTCCGATCAATCGGCTAAATCGAATGAATCGGCGTCGATCCGTGCCAGCACCTCGGCCGTCGGCAGCACTCGCGCGAAATCTGCCTCCAGTAGTGCCAGCGTGACATCCAGAACCGTCCGGGCGGAAAGCCCGGCATCTGGCAGCCCGAATCCCAGAATAGCATCACGCAGGACGGTCATCTCGAATCCCAGATCGGCCCCTGCCCGCACCGTGGAATTAACACAGAATCCGGCAACCGCCCCTGCGACCACAAGCCGGTGGATTCCCGCCCGGCGCAGGTGGTCGGCCAGATCGGTCGACGCGAAGGCCGACGAGGTCGACTTTACGAACACCGCCTCGCCTTCCTGCGCTTCGGCGCAGGGCATCGGACCGTGACCCGCAGAGGCCGGGTGAAAGGCCGAAGCGGGATTTTGATCCGCGTGTCGCACATGCAGCACCGGCAGACCCCGGTGGCGAAAGGCGTCGGCTAGCGCTGCGATCCGGGTGGGCGTTCCGGGATTGACGTGATCCAGCCCGGTCTCGATCCGGCGCTGTATCTCAAGCTGCATGTCGATGATGACGAGTGCCTGCATGGCGTTCCCTTTCCCCTGCCCGTTTGCGCGCCCCTGCTAGCACCCCTTGCGGACGACGGGAACGGGCGCCGCAGGTTGACGTCGCGCGAAAGATAGGGTACCCCCCTATGTCATGTCTCATACCACCAAGCAGAAATCGAAGCTTCTTGCGCGCGTGCGCCGCCTGAAGGGCCAGATCGAGGCGATCGAGCGGTCTCTGGAAGCCGAGGCCCCCTGCGGCGAGGTGCTGAACCTTGTCGCCTCGGTCCGCGGCGCGGTCTCGGGCCTCACGGCCGAATTGATCGAGGATCACATCCGCGAGCATATCTCGAACCCCGACAAGGACGACGATACGGACCGCGCCCAAGGCGCGGCTGAACTGATCGACGTCATCAGGACCTATCTGAAATGACCAACCTGACCTCGCGCCTCTCCACCCCTCACGACCATGTCTTCCTGGGCGACAGCCATGAACGGAATGAGCGCAGGACCTGGCTGGTGATTGCCATCACCGCCACGATGATGGTTGCCGAGATCGTGGCCGGAAACATCTTCGGCTCGATGGCGCTGGTCGCAGACGGCTGGCACATGTCGACCCATGCGGCGGCCATGCTGATCGCGGCGATGGCCTATCTGTTCGCGCGGCGCAATGTCCGAAACCCGCGCTTCACCTTCGGCACCGGCAAGCTGGGCGATCTTGCGGGTTTTGCCAGCGCCGTCGTGCTGGCACTGATCGCGCTGCTGATCGGCTGGGAAAGCCTGATCCGGCTTTACAACCCGGTCGCCATCAGCTTCCCACAGGCGATTTCCGTTGCCGTGCTGGGGCTGGCGGTGAACCTGCTTTGCGCCTGGTTGCTGCGGGGCGATCATCACCACCACCATCACGGGCACGATCACCACGATCACGACCAGCATGGCGGGGACAACAACCTGCGGGCCGCCTATCTGCATGTGCTGGCCGATGCGTTGACCTCGGTCCTGGCCATCGCGGCGCTGGTCATGGGCAGCCTTTACGGCCTGAACTGGATGGACCCAGCGATGGGCATCGTCGGCGGGCTGGTCATCGCCCGCTGGTCGGTGGGCCTGATCCGCGACACCGGACGGGTGCTGATGGACTATCTTCCCGAGGGTGAGGATCTTCCCGACGAAATCCGCGCCGCAATCGAAACCGGCAGTGATCGGATCGCCGACCTGCATGTCTGGCAGCTTGGCCCTGGCCATCACGGCGCCATCGTCTCGATCCGGTCGGACGCGCCGCAAAGCCTGCAGGCCTATCGCGATAGGCTTGCCCATATCCACGACCTGTCCCACCTGACGATCGAGGTCGAGGTGGGTTGAGGAACCTTCACGGAAATACTGGCATCGCCGCGCGGGACGGGTAGAGATATGGGCAGCGCCGGCATCGCGAAGATCGCGGCCGGCCCCTCCAACGCAGCCGAGGCGACATGTCCCAGCAACCTGCCATCAAGCCCCTCGACTGGGCGTTCCTGATCCTGTTGTCGCTGCTGTGGGGTGGCTCGTTCTTCCTGTCCAAGCTGGCGTTGGCAGAGCTGCCGCCGCTGACCGTCGTGCTGGTCCGGGTCTCGCTGGCGGCGCTGGTGCTGTTTGCCTGGCTGCGAGCTAGCGGGCGCGAGATCCCGCGGTCATGGTCGGTCTGGCGTGCCTTTTTCGGGATGGGGCTGATCAACAACGTGATCCCCTTCAGCCTGCTCTTCTGGGGGCAGACCCAGATTGCAAGCGGCCTTGCCTCGATCCTGAACGCGACGACGCCGGTCTTCGCCATCCTGGTGACCAAGGCGCTTGCCCCAGAGACCGAGGTGACCGCGAACCGCCTGTTGGGCATCCTGTTCGGGATTGCCGGGGTGGCAGTTTTGGTCGGGCTGGACGCACTGTCGGACAAGGGTTTTTCTGTGCTGCCGATGTTCGCCTGTCTGGGCGCGGCGCTGTCCTATGGCTTCGCCGGGTTCTTCGGCCAGCGCTTCCGGCAGATGGGGATCGCCCCCGCCACGGGCGCATTCGGTCAGCTGACCGCCTCGGCCGCGATGATGATCCCACTGGCGGCGGTCATCGACCAGCCCTGGACGCTGGCCGCACCTGGGCCGAGCACTGTTGCGGCGCTTATCGGGCTGGCGCTGTTCTCGACCGCCTTGGGCTACGCGATCTATTTCCGCTGCCTGTCCACGATCGGCCAATTGAACACCTCTCTGGTGACCCTGATGATCCCCGCCAGCGCCATCCTGCTGGGCAGCCTGGTGCTGGGCGAACGGCTGTCTCCGAACCACTATGCGGGCCTTGTGTTGATCGGGCTGGGGCTGTTGGCGATCGACGGCCGCGCGTGGAGGCTGCTGCGTGGCGAAGGTCGGGGGCGGCGGGCCTAGCCGGCCCGCAAGCCCTGCGCATCTTGAATACAAGCGTGCGGGTTTCACCGTGGTCCCGTGCAATGTCGTTCGAAGGATGGGCCAGTTGCTGGTGGGCCACATTACTTGCTCGTCGCCGTTCCGCGCGAAGGGCGAGCAGGTGTGATGATCAATGAGAGCAAGTCGCAGATCTGAGAGCGACGCCTTGATGCCTTGCCACAGCGTCAACTTCCATCGTCAGCGGCCGGGGTCACGGCACCTGTCCGCGCGGGACCGTCCGGGCGATAGGTATTGATCAGCACACCGGTCGTGGACACCTGCGACCCGGTCAACGCCAGTGACGTCGCGGGCAGGCCGGGCCGGAACAGGCGCTTGCCGTCGCCCAGCAGCACCGGAAAGATCCATGTCCGGTACTCATCGACCAGCCCGGTGGCGATCAGGCTTTGCAGCGCATCCCCGCTGCCCCAGACATGCAGGTCCGGCCCGGCCCCGGCCTTCAGGTCCGCGACGCCTTGTGCCGCATCCCCCGCGATGCGCTGCGAGCGCACCCAGCCAAGGTCCGGCGCGCCGCGGGTCATGACGTATTTCGTCGCTGCTTCAAATTTCCGGCCGATCCGGTTGTCGGCGTTCTGCGGCCAATAGCCCGCCCAAAGGTCATAGGTTCGTCGCCCCAGCAGCAGATCGAATGGCTCCTCGATCAGCCCTGCCAGCAGGCCGCCCATCATCTCGTCCCAAAAGGGAACGGTCCAGCCGCCCAAGGCAAAGCCGCCGCTGCGATCCTCGTCCGGGCCCCCGGGGCCCTGCATCACGCCGTCAAGGCTGACATAGGTGATCGCGACGATCTTCCTCATCCCACCATCTCTCCCTGAGGGCGGTTCCGCACCGACGATAGCAGGAAGGCCGGGACCCCGCCAGTTCCGCTCCGACCGGCGGGGCTTCGCCGGTCCCGGTCCCGAAGGTTTGGTCGACTGACGGATCGTGGTATGATCCTACCTCCGCGCCCTACCTGGATGCAGAAAGGAAGGCCCATGCGCATGCTCGCACCTGCTTGTCTGGCCGTTATCGCGACTTTCGGCCCAGCCCCGCCCGCCGCCGCCCAAACTCTGCTTTTCCAGGGAGCCACGGAGAGTGACGACCAGTTGCGGGAGCTTTACGACCAGGCGGGCGATCTTTGCCTGCACAATCCCAGCCCCGATGTCCGCATCGCCGTCGCCTGCAAGTCGATGCTGATCTATGGCCTCGCGCTGAACGAACGCGGCTGGTGCCTTGGCCACGAAGCCGAGCCGAACGCCCTGAAGGCCTGGCATCGCTGCGAGGCGGGCTCCGACCGGTTTTCCCGCGACCAGCTGACCCTGTTCTGATCATGCAGTCCCTGCCCGCCCGGATTTTGGTCCTGATCCTTGGCCTTGTCGCGCTGGTCCCGGTCTGCGCGCTGCTGGGCTACGGGATCGGCTATCTCGTCTCGCTCAACCTCTATTCCGCGGTGCTGCATCCCGACACCTATGTCCATGACCGAGAGCTTTTCGCGGGCATCATTGGGATCTTGTTCATCGGCGGGGCGCTTTACGTCCTGTCCGCTGTTTATGTGCTGTTCCGCTTTGTCCGCGCCCTGCGACGGGACCGGCGCCCGCCAGCCTAGACAGTGTCCGCGCCGCCCGGCGCCGCCTGATGGGAACGGGGCGCGGGAAACCCGGCGTTAAGGCTGCGTCCCGACCTGTTCCTGCTGGTCCTGCGCGCTTTGATGCGCCAGGGCCGCGATGATGTCGGTGCGGGTCACGATGCCGACGATGCGATGATCTTCAAGGACCGGGACGGCCTCGCAATGACCCTCGGCCATCAGGGGCAGCAACGCTGCGATCGGGGTCTGGGGGGTCGCGCGCGGGATGCGGGTTTCCATGATCTCCCAGGCGCGGGCGGGAGAACTGCGCCCCGTCAGCCGCGCCATCGCGGTGCGGAAGCCACCGGGACGGCGTGGCGAGCTTTCGCCAACGCGGCGGATCAGGTGGATCTGGAAGATGATCCCCAGGAATTCGTCCTGTCCCCGCACAACCGGCAGCGAGGTGAAGCCGTGGCGGCGGAACAGGTCGGCCACTTCGAAAAGCGGTGTCTCGGAGGTGACCGAGACCAAGTCGCGCGCCATGATATCCGCTGCGGTAGAGCCTGCGCCGTGATGGCTTGCCATGACCATCTCTGCCGCCCCGATCAGGCGGGCAAGGTCGGCGACGCCAAGGTTCATGGTCTGGTTGTAACGCTCAAGGATCGTGACCAGCTCACCCTCGCTCAGTCCGATGCGCTTGATCGGATCCAGATCTTCGGTGCCGTGGGCGTTCTTTTCCTCGAACTGGCGAAAGGGATAGCGCCGCCCGGTCAGGCGCGCATAGACAACTGCGACCAGCACCAGCGCGATCGTGCCACAGGCCACAGGTGCCAGTGCGAAATACCAGCCCAGCTTCAGCGTTGCTTCGGGGCTGAGGGCGGCGGTCATTGCCACCGCGCCCCCCGGCGGATGCAGGGCCCGGATCAGGATCATCGCGGTGATGGCCAGCCCCACCGCGACCGAGACGCGGATCACCGGATCGGCGATCACCATGCAGGTCGCGATTCCCACGAGCGCGGCGACGACATTGCCCATGATCGCGGACCATGGCTGCGCCAACGGGCTGTTCGGTGCCGCGAAAACCAGCACCGAGGTCGCCCCGAATGGCGCGATCAGGTAAAGCCCCAACCGGATGTCGACAGAGGGTGCAAGCAGGAACAGACCGGCCGCGAGCAGACCCAGGATCGCGCCGAACCCGGCCCGGACGGCCTCTCTGGGCGATGCGTGGGGAACGGCGGGGCCGACCGCACGCAGGAAATGGGTCATCGGCGTCGGCATTCCTGAGTCTCTTGCTTTGTTGTCGGATGGCAAAACCCGCTACTCCCGCAGCGGGCCGGGCGCAATCGTGCAAAGTGACCAAATGTCGGGCAGTGCCCAAAATGGCAGCTATCCGCGAACATGATGGCCAGCGACGCGCCGGATGCTTGACAGGCGTGGCCAGCCCGTCGCCGAAACCTGCGCGCAAGCAGGGATTCCCACAATATTCCCGCTGCTCTTGGTCCTCCGATCGTCTATGACTGTGGGATGAAAAAGGATCATGATTCAGGCACGGCCCCGGTCTTTTCGACGCACAGTTCGCGGCGCATCCACGGCTCGATCGCGGACTGGCTGGGACGGCAGATCGTCGCCGGGAAGCTTGCCGTGGGCGAACCCGTCCCGAAAGAGATGGAGTTCGGCGAAATGGCCGGCGTCTCGCGCGGCGCCTATCGCGAGGCGCTGCGTCAAGTCGCAGCCAAGGGGATGCTGATCAGCCGCACCCGCAGCGGCACCCGCGTTGCTCCACGCGAAGGCTGGACCCTTCTGGACCCCGATGTCGTGCGCTGGTTCTTTGAATCCGGAACACCGCCGGACTGGTTCATCGGCGCGATCTATGAACTGCGCGCGATGGTCGAACCTTCGGCCGCGGCGCTGGCGGCGACGCGGCGCAGCGACGACGACCTTGTCGCTTTTCGCACGGCGCTCCACGCGATGCGGACCTGCGACATGACCGAGACAAGCTGGCACCAGGCGGATGCCAGCTTTCACCGCGCGATCCTGCGCAGTTCGCACAACCCCGTTCTGGCGACGCTTGAGGCGGGGATCTGCGCGGCGGTGGCCTTTACCACCGCCTTCCGCTATCGCGACATGCCCAATCCCCACACCCGCAATCCGGTGGAGGAACATGCTGCCGTCTTCGAACGGATCGAGGCCCGCGATGCCGCGGGCGCCCGGCAGTTGATGGCGGAGCTGGTCGATACAGCCTTGCTCGACACCTCGGGCAGAACGGTCTTCGACCTGCGCCAGGTCAGCCCTTGACCCCCGAGGAGATCATCACCGCCTCGGTCACGCGCTTCTGGAACAGCAGATAGGCGATGGCGACCGGGGCCGCCCCCAGCAGCGCGACCGACATCACGCGGGCATAGGCGACGCCGAAGGCATCGTTCACCTGCGTGATCCCGACCGGGATCGTCATCATGTTCTCGGTCGTGATGACCAGGAAGGGCCACAGGAACGCGTTCCAGGACGAAATGAAGGTGATGATCGCCAGCGCCGTGGTGATGCCCCAGTTCAGCGGCAGATAGACGCGGAACAGCATCGTGTAATCGCTGCCCCCGTCCAGCACGACCGCCTCTTTCATCTCTTTCGGGACGGCGTCGAAGAACTGCTTGTAGACAATGATGACCACAGGCACGACCAGCTGCGGCAGGATGATCCCGCCCCATTTGTTGATCAGGCCAAGATCGTTCATCAGGATGAACTGCGGCACGACCAGCACCTGCGCCGGAACCATGAAGCTGCCCAGCACGACGCCGTAAAGCAGGCGGCGGCCCGGAAACTCCATCTGGCTGATGGCATAAGCGCACATCATGCCCACGATTAGCACCACCGCCGTGATGATCAGCGAGGTGCCGATCGAGTTCACATACCATTTCAGCAAGCTCGAATTGAACAGCGCGTCATGATAAGCGCTCAGGTTGAATTCGTCCGGCAGCAGGCCCGCATGTTCCGACACCACCCGGTTCTCGGTCCGGATCGAGGTCACGAAGGCCCAGTAAAGCGGAAAGATCCAGATCGCGCCTGCGACCAGCGTGAAGGCGGTCAGCGCCAGGTTTTCGAACCGTCTTTGCCGTGTCATCGACGCCCCCTGATGCGCAGCACCTGATATTGAAAGACCGAGACGGCCACGATCAGCAAAAACACCACCAGCGAGATCGCCGCCGCGTAACCACCGTTGTTCTGCTGGAACGCCTCGCGATAGACCATCAGCAGCAGGACCGAGCTTGAGTTGAACGGCCCGCCCTCGGACAGAAGATAGACCTGGTCGAACAGCTTTAGCTGCAGGATAAGTTGCAGCGTCAGCACCAGTGTCACGACCGGCCACAAAAGCGGCCATGTGATCCGGGTGAATTGCTGCCAGCGGGTCGCCCCGTCAAGCGCCGAGGCCTCGTAAAGATCCTGGGGAATGTTGCGCAGCCCAGCCAGCAGCAGCAGCACGTTGAAGCCGTTGGTCCACCAGACCGTGACCAGCGCGATCATCGGCATGACCCAATGCGGGTTCTTGAAGACCGGCACCGGCTTTCCGGCAATCAGCTCAAGCACGGGTTGGAGGATGCCGAACTGAAAGTCCAGCATCCAGGCCCAGATCTGGGTCACGACCGAGACGGGCAGGATATAGGGCAGAAAGAACAGCGCCAGCGCCAGCGCCTGTACCCTGCCCGACAGGCGCTGCACCATCAGCGCGATGCCAAGCGCGATGGCGGTGGTCGGGATCACCGTCAGCAGCACGAAATAGCCGTTGTTCTTCAGCGAGGTATAGAACAGCCGGTCGGCCAGAAGGTGGCGGTAGTTTTCAAGCCCGATCCAGTCCCCGCCGCCGATCAGCGTCGCGTTGGTAAAGCTCAGCCGGATGACCTCGGTGATCGGATAGGCAAAGACCAGCGCGAAGATCGCGACGAAGGGGAGGATCAGGGAATAGGCGACAAGCCGGTGCCGCCTCTGGTTTCGTATCATCGCCATGGGCGGTCCTTTTCGGGTGCGCGGCCCCCGGAATGATCCGGGGGCCGTGATGGTCCTACTTCATCGCCCCTTCGATTTCGGCACGGAATTGCGCGATGGCTTCATCCGCGGGCATGTAGCCGTGGATCGCGGGGGCAAGGACGTTGACCGCCGCGTCATAGACGGGCGAGGCGACGCCAGCGACCGGGCTGCGCGGATCATAGGTGGCGTGATCGGCAAGGCCGGCATAGTTCGAGTTCGGCTTCATCGCCTTGAACTCGTCGGAAGAGGCGACCGGCTTGTAGGCCGGGATATGGCCCGCCGCCGCCCAGGCCAGCGAATGCTTCTCCATCCAGCCGATCAGCTTCATCACGGCCGCACGTTTTTCAGGCGACATCTCGGACTTGCCCTGGATCGGGATCGCCCAGCCGTGGCTATCGGCCCAGTTGGTCTGCTTGCCCATCAGCGGCGGGATTTCGGCCACGCCCCATTCGAAGCCAAGTTCCTTCTTCGCCTCCAGATCGACCATGGTCGGGACTTCCCAGGCGCCGTTGAAGAAGAAGGCGGACTTGCCCGAGGTGAACAGCGCGACCGACGCCTCGTAAAGCGCCTGTTCGGGCTGCCAGCCGTTCTCGTACCACTTGGTCATGATCTCGACCGCGCGCACCGCCTTGTCGGCGCTGTCGCCGGGCAGGACCTGGCCATCGGCCGAGATCAGCTCGCCCCCTTGCTGCGCCAGCAAGGTATAGAAGACACGATAGACGCCGCCATCATCGCCCGTGGCGTAGGAAATCGGCGCGGTCGAGCCCTTTTCCTTGGCGGCGGCCAGTGCGCCTTCGAACCCTTCCAGCGAATCCACGCCCGTCAGGTTGCCGTCCGCGTCCAGATAGGGCGTCCCCTCCAGCAGCTTCTTGTTGTAGAACAGCACGGTCGAATGGATGTCGAAGGGCACCGCGTTGAGCGTGCCGTCCGGTCCCTTTGCCGCGGCCAGCGCCGGGGCATAAAAATCGTCCTGCTTCAGATCAGCTGCGGCAAGGTCGGCATCGGTGATGGGCGTCAGGATGCCTTCCTTCAGCCCCATCGGCAGGCGCGACAGGTGATAGGTCATCACGTCCGGCCCCTGCCCCACCGCGGCCGAGGTGCGCACCTTGGTGTAGAAGGGCGTGCCCCATTCCAGCGTTGTCGCATTGACCTTGATGTCGGGGTTTTCCTCGTTGAACTGCTGGATCAGGGCCTTCATCCGCACGCCGTCGCCGCCGGCGAAGAAATCCCACCAGGTGATGTTCTGGGTTTCGGCCATGACCGGCATCGCGCCGCTCAGCAGCGCCGCCGTCACCAGCGAGGTAAACAGTTTCATTCTTCTCTCCCCTTTTTGACCGGACTCTCCCCGTCCGGATTGGTCAGCGCAGCCGATTTCCCTCGGGTGCGAAGCAAAGGACCCGCATCGGGTCCGCTGCCAGTTTGATGCGCTGGCCATCCAGCCGGTCGCGCAATCCGCGACGTTCGAAAACGATGTCCGCCCCCGATGTCAGCCGACAATGGACAAAGGCGTTGCCGCCCAGTTCCTCGGCCATCTCGACCGTAACCGGGATGCCGGTTTCCGCAGGTGCCAGGCTTTCCGGGCGGATGCCGACGATGACCGCGGCACCATCGGACGGGCGGTCCTGCAGATGCACCTCGACCTCGCCTTGCTCGGCGGCGACGCGGATGCCCCGGGGTGTCTGCGCGATCACGGTCCCAGCCATGAAGTTCATCGCGGGCGAGCCGATGAAGCCCGCGACAAAACGGTTGTCGGGGTCGTCGTAAAGCCGCAACGGCGCGCCCGCCTGCTGAACCACTCCGCCGCGCAGAACGAAGATGTCGTCGGCCAGCGTCATCGCCTCGACCTGGTCATGCGTGACATAGATCATCGTCGCACCGATCTGGTTGTGCAGGCGGCTGAGTTCCAGCCGCATCTGCACGCGCAGTTCCGCGTCAAGGTTCGACAAGGGCTCGTCGAACAGGAACACCTCGGGTTCGCGCACGATGGCGCGGCCGATGGCGACGCGCTGGCGCTGTCCGCCCGAAAGCTGGGCGGGGCGCTTGTCCAGATGGTCGGTCAGTTGCAGGATGCGGGCGGCCTCGCGAACCTTTTCCTCGCGCTCGGCACGCGACTTTCGCGCCAGCCGCAGGGAAAAGGCCATGTTCTCGGCCACGCTCAGATGCGGATAAAGCGCATAGGACTGGAACACCATTGCGACACCGCGGCGGGCGGGTTCGACCTGCGTCACGTCGCGCCCGCCGATCTGGATCATGCCCGAGGTCGTGTCCTCAAGCCCGGCGATCATCCGCAGCAAGGTCGACTTGCCGCAGCCCGAAGGGCCGACGAAGACGCCGAAATCGCCTTTTTCGACGGTCAGCGACACGTCACGGATGACATCGACGCCACCGAAGGACTTTCGCACATTGCGCAGGACAACGCCCGACATGCGTCAGACCTTCAGCCGGACGACGTGATAGGACAGCGGCGCAAGCTTGCCGCCAAGCGCGCCATCCTCGACCGCAAGACCCTTGCCGTCCGTGGGCGCGATGGGTTCGGCATCCGGGCCATTCGTCGCCATCAGGTCATGCCCCTCGATCACCTTGTGGAACTCTACCGACGCGCCGGGATAACCGGTCAGCGACAGGCGCAGGTCCAGCGTCTCGGTCAGGTGGCGGTTGACGATGAAGACCGTGACCGTGCCGTCGCGGGTGACGGCGCTGATGTCCAGGTAATCGACGTCCGAGGCGACCTCGCAATCATATTTCGGCCCGTCCACCGCGACACGCAGCGCCGTGCCGCGCCCGTAAAGCGAAGCCAGCTGATAGGGCCAGTAGATCGACTGCCGCCACGCCTTGCCGCCCTTGTCGGCGCGGATCGGGGCGATGACGTTCACCAGCTGCGCGATGCAGGCGATCTTCACCCGGTCCGAGCGGCGGATGAATTCGTTCAGAAGCCCAGCGACGAACAGCGTGTCCTCGAAAGTGTAGTCCTCTTCCAGCAGGGCGGGCGCCTCGGGCCAGTCCCAGCTGCGCCAGCGCCGCGAATCCTCTTCGCGCCGGTGATACCAGACGTTCCATTCGTCGAAGCAGATATAGACGTCGTTCTTGGCCCGCTTCTTGGCCTTGACGAAGTCGATCACCCCGCCGATCGCGTTGATATAGCGGCCGGTTTCCTCGATCTTGCCGAAGAAGTTCAGCGTGTCGCGCGACGAGTTGCCGAAATACTTGTGCAGCGAGATATAGTCGACATGCTCATAGCATTCTTCCAACACCGAGCGTTCCCATTCGGGATAGGTCGGCATCTGGTCGTTGGACGACCCGCAGACGATCAGTTCGGCATCCGGGGTCATCGCGCGCAGCGCCTTGGCGGTTTCATCCGCCAGCCGGCCATATTCGCGCGCCTGCTTCGCACCGATCTGCCACGGGCCGTCCATCTCGTTGCCCAGGCACCACATCTTGACGTTATAGGGCTTTTCTACCCCATGCTTGCGGCGCAGATCGGACCAGTAGCTGCCAGAGGGATGGTTCACATATTCCATGAAGTTGCGGGCTTCCTCGATCCCCCGCGACCCCAGGTTGACGGCCAGCATCATGTCGATGCCCAGTTCATCCGCCCACGTGGCGAATTCGTTGATGCCGACCTGGTTCGTTTCCTTGCTGCGCCAGGCAAGGTCCAGGCGCACCGGACGGTCTTCCTTGGGGCCGATGCCGTCTTCCCAGTTATACGAGGACACGAAGTTGCCGCCCGGATAACGGATCGCCGGGATATTCAGATCGCGCACCAGTTGCGCGACATCGCGGCGAAAGCCGTTCCCGTCCGCCTGCGCATGGCCCGGCTCATAGATGCCGGAATAGATGGCGCGGCCCATATGCTCGATGAAGGCGGCGTAAAGCCTGTCGTCGATTTCGGAAATCGCGAAATCGCGATGGATGGCGGCGTTGACCCGCATGGATCCCTCTCTCCCTTAATTTGTCTTACAAATAAAAAGTGGCGTCGGACCTGTCAAACACTTCTTCACGGCAGGGCGCGCCCCGCCCCCTTTCACCCGTCGCCAATCCGGTGCAAGACTGCCGCCCCGACTGTCCTCGCAGGGAAATCCGCATGACCACGCTTTACATCGACGCCGACGCCTGCCCCGTGAAGGCCGAGGCAGAGCGCGTCGCGACGCGCCTGCGCCTGCCGATGGTGCTCGTCTGCAATGGTGGATTGCGCCCGTCCGCCAATCCGCTGGTCTCACTGGTGATCGTGCAGGAGGGGCCGGACATGGCCGATCGCTGGATCGCCGAACATTGCGGTCCGGGCGATGTCGTCGTCACCGCCGACATCCCACTGGCTGACCGCTGCCTGAAAGCCGGGGCGCAGGTCGTGCAGCCGAATGGCGAGGTGCTGGACATGGCCAATATCGGCCCGCGCCTTGCGACCCGCGACCTGATGAGCGACCTGCGCGCGGCCAATCCCTTCCTGCAGGGCGGCGGGGCCGGGTTTTCCAAGGCTGACCGCGCCCGTTTCCTGCAGGCGCTGGACCGGATGATGACCGCGGCGCTGCGGGTGCCGCGGGGCTGAACCGACTTAGGCCATGGGGCGATACTGGCGCTCGATCTCCAACAGGCGCTGCTTGCGCCACAGCCCACCGCCATATCCGGTCAGGGATCCGTCCGCGCCCATCACTCGGTGGCAAGGGACCATCAGCGCGATCTGGTTCGCACCGTTTGCCCGCGCCACGGCCCGCGTCGCCGACGGACGCCCGATCTGCCGCGCGACATCGGCATAGCTGCGGGTTTCCCCGGCCGGGATGCGGCGCAACTCGTCCCACACCTCGCGGCTGAAGGCGCTGCCAAGCTGATGCACGGGGGTGGAAAAGCGGGGCAACCGCCCGGTGAAAAAGGCCTCAAGCTCGGCCGCTGCCTGTTCGGTGATGCGGGTGCGGCCCAGCCCCAGCCCGCCCGGTGTGGCCGCCCGCAGCTTCTGTAATTCCGTCGGCAGGGCCTTGCGGTCCACGAATTCCAGTAAGTGCAGGTGGGTGTCGCTCGCCACGGCCACCATGTCGCCAAGGGGCGTCGGAATCCAGCTTGCGCGCAAATGGCCCCCTTGCGCCAACTCGGCCGGGGCCGCGCCCAGGATCCGGGCAAAGGCCACGCGGAAAGCGCTGGCCGATTCGAAGCCCGCATCCACTTGCGCCGCGATCACCGGGCCGCCGCCCGACAGCGTCTCGAACCCCTCGCGCAGGCGCCGTTGCCGCGCCATCTCAAGAAATGTCATGCCGAAATGCCGCCGGAAGCTGCGCCGCACGGTGGACAGGTCATGACCCATGTCCTTCAGATCCTGTTCGCTCCAGCGTCGCCCCGGCTGGTCGTCCAGCGCCCGCAGCAGCGCGGCGATGGTCGGATCCGACCCTGCCGCGGCCTGCAGCGGATGGCAGCGCAGGCAGGGGCGGAACCCGGCCTCGATGCATTCGCCGATGGTGGCGCGGAAGGTGCAATTGGTGGACAGGGGCTTGCGCGCCGGACAGGTCAGCCGGCAAAAGACCCCGGTCGACGCCACGCAAACGTAGGCCTGTCCGTCAAAGCGCGCATCGCGGGACAGCAGGGCCTGATACAGGGTGTCGTGGTCTGGAAGATCGAACAGCATGGCCTTTGTTAGCACCATGAACGCGGCCGGTGGGCCGGAAATCGGGCGTCTATTGCGGAAATTCTGCCCGACCTTCGTCCGGGACTGTCCAGTCTGTCTTGGCAAAACCCCGCGAAGCGGCGATAAGGCCCGCGAATCCTGCTCCGAGCGTTCATGCCCAAAGAGATCGAACGAAAATTCCTGGTCGCGAACGATCTGTGGCGCGCGCAGGTCCTGCGCAAGGTCAACCTGCGCGACGGCCTTGTCGCGGTCGAGGATGGCCGCAAGGTCCGCATCCGCTTTTATGACGACCGTGCGACTCTGACCGTCAAGGGCAAGCGGATCGGCATCAGCCGCGACGAATTCGAGTACGAGATCCCGGCGAACGACGCGCGTATCATGCTGGAGCAGCATTGCGACAGCGCGATCCTGGAAAAGACGCGCCACCACCTTATGGCCGACGGACAGGAATGGGTGGTCGACGAATATCACGGCCTGCTTGAAGGGGTGGTGCTGGCCGAGATTGAATTGCCGTCCGAGGATGCGGCCATCTCGTCCCCGCCCTGGCTGGGCGAGGAGGTCACCGGCAACGACGATTACCGCAAGACCAGCATGGTGCGCGCCCGCGTCGCCAGCTGAAAAACCCAAGGCGCGCGAAACGCGCGTTTCTTGCGCGACAGAGCCATTCTGCGGCGAATCCTGCCGCCGGAGCGCCGTTTTCCACTGATGCTTCGCATGATCTTTTGCCCAAGCGGTGCCAGACTTCGTCTCAGCAACATCCGCAGGGCAGAGGAGGAAACCATGAGGATCGGGTGCCCGAAAGAGATCAAGCCGCAGGAATTCCGCGTGGGCCTGACCCCTGCCGCCGTGGCCGAAGTGGTGGGCCGCGGGCACGAGGTTCTGGTAGAAACCGGCGCCGGCCAGGGCTCCGGCTTCACGGACCTGGACTATCAGGCTGCGGGCGCGGGCATCGCGCCCGACGCCGCGGCGGTGTTTGCCGGGGCCGAGATGATCGTGAAGGTAAAGGAACCTCAGGCGGCTGAGCGCGCCATGCTGAGGCGGGGACAGGTGCTGTTCACCTATCTGCACCTTGCCCCGGACCCGGCGCAGACGCGCGATCTGCTGGCCTCGGGCGTGACATCCATCGCGTATGAGACGGTGACCGATGCGCGCGGCGGCCTGCCCCTTCTGGCGCCGATGTCCGAGGTCGCCGGGCGCCTTGCCCCGCAGGTCGGATCATGGGCGCTGCAAAAGGCCAATGGCGGGCGCGGCGTCCTGATGGGGGGTGTGCCCGGCGTGCGCCCGGCCAATGTGCTGATCATCGGTGGCGGCGTAGTCGGCGCGGCGGCGGCGCGGGTCGCGGTGGGCATGGGCGCAAACGTGACCGTCATGGACCGCTCGGTCGCGCGCCTGTCCTATCTGGACGACATCTTCATGGGCAAGCTGACCACGCAATATGCCAGCAGCGCCGCCACGGCCGAGCTTTTGACCACCGCCGACATGGTAATCGGCGCGGTGCTGGTGCCGGGGGCGGCGGCACCCAAGCTGGTCACGCGGGCGCAGCTTGCCACCATGCCACCCGGCGCGGTTCTGGTCGACGTGGCCATCGATCAGGGCGGCTGTTTCGAGACATCGCGCCCGACCACCCATCACGACCCCATCTATGAGGTGGACGGCATCATCCATTACTGCGTCGCGAACATGCCCGGTGCGGTGGCGCGGACCTCGACCCAGGCGCTGGGGAACGCGACGCTGCCCTTTGTCCTGGCGCTGGCCGATCACGGCTGGCGGCGCGCGATCCAGCACGATCCCCATCTGCGCGCGGGACTGGCGACGCATGAGGGGCGGCTGACCTCGCCCCCGGTCGGGGCGGCGCTGGGTCTGGCCTCGCTCACGCCTGAGGAGCTGCTGGCAAGTTGATCCGACCGTAGCGGGCCGGGGTCACAGAAAGCCGATCCAGCGCCCCGCCAGAAGGCAGCCCAGCCATGCCAGAAACGACAGGGCGGCCAGGATCCGGGTCGGAGCATCGACGGTTCCATGCTGAACCACGCGTGCCCAACCCGGATTCAGGTGCTGCAACGCGACATTGATCAGTGCCAGCGATAGCAGCACCATTTTCCAGATGAAGGCGCCATTTCCAAGATATTCCCGCGGCTTGACCGCGAACAGTGCAAAGCCGGTGAGCAACGCCAGGGTCAAACCGATCCCGGCCGCGCGCGACAGGAATGGTGCCAGCACCTGCAGGGGCGTACTACCACCCAGCAGCAGCCGCAGATCAAGAGGCAGGATCGCGCCCAGCAGCAGGCCAATCCCCAGCACATGCGCCGCATTCACCAAGGGATAAAGTGCGCCGGGTCGGCGCAGCGCCTCGGCCAGGGTCCAATGCTCGATCCAGACGGCGAGCTGGTCCAAGGCGCTAATCCTTGCGGATGCGATCGGGATAGATGTCGAAGACCTTGCCGTCGATTACCACCTGCACCGCTTTCATGTGCGGTCGGTCGCGGTCCTTGTTGCGGTTTCCGATCACGACGATGGCCGCGCCCTCGGGCGCCACATCCTGGGTGAAGCCAGAGCGCGCGGTCTGGTTCGGGTTGGCAAGATCCACCTGCCACAGCGTCCCGTCCTTGGCCTTGACGCGCAGCGAAGGATGGGGCGGGCTCATCGAGACCGAGGCGATGGTGCCCTCGATCCGCGACTGCTCGGGCTCGGCCCAGGACCAGCCGTGATGGGCCAAGGCGGGAATGGACCCCAGCCCGCAGGCCAGGGCGGCAAAGGTGGCGATCACGTGACGGCGACAGATCAGCATGTGCGTCTCCCGGCTTGGGGGCGATCCTTCGCAGAGCCCAAGGATAACCCGGAACCGCCCCGCCGGGCTGTGACAATCGCGTTATCGAAGCGGGTGCCCGGCGGTATTTGCGGCACGCCCCGCCGGGGGGATCCGCCGCTTTTGCCCTGCTCGGTCATTCAGGCTTGACGACACCCCCTCAATGGCACAAACGGCCCTTTGAACCCAACCCGACCAGACAGAGCAGGAGGACGAGCAACCGTGACATGCTGTGTCTTCCCGCAGGGCTGCCCTCCCGTCAGGAGACCTGCATGAAGTTTCGCTTTCCCATCGTCATCATCGACGAAGATTTCCGCTCGGAGAATTCCTCGGGGCTGGGCATTCGCGCCTTGGCCGAGGCCATCGAGAGCGAGGGTTTTGAGATCCTGGGCGTCACCAGCTATGGCGACCTGACCCAGTTCGCGCAGCAGCAATCGCGCGCCTCTGCCTTCATCCTGTCGATCGACGACGAGGAATTCAGCCCCGGTCCAGATCTGGACCCTGCCGTCGTCAACCTTCGCAACTTCATCGAGGAAGTGCGCTGGAAGAATGCAGATGTCCCGATCTATATCTATGGCGAGACCAAGACTTCGCGCCATCTGCCCAACGACATCCTGCGCGAACTGCACGGCTTCATCCACGCCTTCGAGGATACGCCGGAATTCGTCGCCCGGCACATCATCCGCGAGGCCAAGAGCTATCTTGAAGGCATCCAGCCGCCCTTCTTCAAGGCGCTGCTCGACTATGCGGAAGACGGGTCCTATTCTTGGCACTGCCCCGGCCATTCCGGCGGCGTCGCCTTCCTGAAAAGCCCGATCGGGCAGATGTACCACCAGTTCTATGGTGAAAACATGCTGCGCGCCGATGTTTGCAACGCGGTCGAAGAGCTGGGCCAGCTTCTGGACCATAATGGCGCGATCGGCGCCTCTGAACGGAACGCTGCGCGGATCTTCAACGCGGACCACTGCTTCTTCGTGACGAACGGAACCTCGACCAGCAACAAGATGGTCTGGCACCACACGGTCGCGCCGGGCGATGTGGTCGTCGTTGACCGCAACTGCCACAAGTCGATCCTGCATTCGATCATCATGACCGGCGCGATTCCAGTGTTCCTGAAGCCGACGCGCAACCATTTCGGCATCATCGGTCCGATTCCCTACAGCGAATTCGAGATCGAGACCATCAAGGCCAAGATCCGTTCGAACCCGCTGCTGGACGGCGTCGACGCCGAGGCGGTCAAACCGCGCATCATGACGCTGACGCAATCGACCTATGACGGCGTCCTTTACAATACCGAGGTCATCAAGGGCCTGCTGGACGGCTATGTCGAAAACCTGCATTTCGACGAGGCATGGCTGCCCCACGCCGCCTTCCACCCCTTCTATGGCACCTATCACGCGATGGGCCGCAAGCGGCCGCGCACCAAGCATTCCGTGACCTATGCCACGCAGTCGATCCACAAGCTGCTGGCCGGGATCAGCCAGGCCAGCCATGTGCTGGTGCAGGATTCGCAGGACACTAAACTGGACAGGCACCTGTTCAACGAAGCGTACCTGATGCACACCTCGACCAGTCCGCAATATTCGATCATCGCCAGCTGCGACGTCGCCGCGGCGATGATGGAACCTCCGGGCGGCACCGCGCTGGTCGAGGAAAGCATCGCCGAATCATTGGATTTCCGCCGCGCCATGCGCAAGGTCGACGCCGAATTTGGCGATGACGACTGGTGGTTCCAGGTCTGGGGACCGGACGAGCTGGAAGAGGAAGGTATCGGCAGCACGAAAAGCTGGGTCCTGCGCCGCACCGATGCCGACGGCGTCCAGCGCGATGGCGAGGACAGCTGGCACGGATTCGGCGACATGGCGCCGGGCTTCAACATGCTGGACCCGATCAAGGCGACCATCATCACGCCCGGCCTGAATCTGGACGGGCGCTTCGAGAAGACGGGGATCCCGGCCTCGATCGTCACCAAATATCTGGCCGAGCACGGGGTCGTGGTCGAAAAGACCGGGCTTTACAGCTTCTTTATCCTGTTCACCATCGGCATCACCAAGGGCCGTTGGAACACGCTGCTGACCGCGCTGCAGCAGTTCAAGGACGATTACGACCGCAACCAGCCGATGTGGCGGACCATGCCGGATTTCTGTGCGAAGCATCCCCGCTATGAACAGCTGGGTCTGCGCGACCTGTGCCAGCACGTCCACACGCTGTACGCGAAATACGACGTCGCCGTCCTTTCGACCGAGATGTATCTGAGCGAACTGACCCCCGCGATGAAGCCCAGCGACGCCTTTGCCCATATCGCCCAGCGAACCACGCAGCGCGTGCCGATCGACGAGCTTGAGGGGCGCATCACCACCAGCCTTGTCACCCCCTATCCGCCGGGCATCCCGCTTCTGATCCCGGGCGAGGTCTTTAACCGCAAGATCGTGGAATACCTGAAATTCAATCGCGAATTTGCGCGCGAATGCCCCGGCTTCGAAACCGACATCCACGGTCTGGTTCAGGAGATCGGCGAAGACGGGCGGATGCACTACTTCGCCGATTGCGTCGCCGGCTGACCCGACTCGACCTGCCCCGCCTCCGGCCCCAGCGGCCGGGGACATCCCGCCTTCCGACAACGCTTGAACCCTCGCACGCGCCGACCTAGCCTTTCCCCATCCTTTGGGGAGAATCGTCATGCGTCTTGTTCCCGTGACCATCGCGCTGCTTGTTCTGGCACACGCCGCTTCGGCAAATATCCCGCTGATCAACGCCACCTGTCCCGGCAAGATCGAAGTCCACGCGGATGAAGGCGGTCCGGTCTATGTGAACGGGCAGGAAGCCAAGCTGAAGACCTTCAACGACAATTACTATGAGGCCCAGCACGGCAAGGTCGTGATCTCGATCTCGATCAATCCCGACGGCTCGTCCAGCCTGTCCTATACCGGGCCTAAAGGGGCAAACGGCATCTGCACGCTGGCCGAGCACGGCTGAGCCGCGCCGATGCCTCCGGCACCGGAAAACTCCGGTCCCCCACCCTGCTTTTCCTGAAATTCCACTGCGAATTCGTTGGCAGAATTGCCCTTTCAGGCGCGGGCCAAACCCGTGCCCGAGCGGGCTTTGCCCTGACGCCAAATCGGGCAGACCGGCTTTTCGCAGCCGCCTTTTCATCGCCATCAATTTTCCTGTTGCGAATTTAATTTTCTTAGCGGTTATATAGGAAGACGCAACGCAACACTGGAGACAAGGATGTGCGGCATTGTTGGCCTCTTCCTCAAAAAGGAAGACCTGCGCCCGAAGCTTGGTGATCTTCTGACCGACATGCTGATCACCATGACCGATCGGGGCCCGGATAGCGCCGGGATCGCGATTTATGGCGACCACAGCGGAAAACTGAAGATCACCGTCCAGTCGGACACCCCGGACGAGACGTTCCACGGTCTCGACACCGCGCTGTCCCACGCCCTTGAAGGGCCGGTGTCGATGCGGGTCGTGGACACCCACGCCGTCCTGACGCTGCCCGAAGGGACCGAGGCCCAGGCCCGTGCCTTCATGGCCGAAAAGGGTATCCGCGTGATGGGCGCCGGCCACTCGATGGAGATCTTCAAGGAAGTCGGCCTGCCCAAGGACGTCGCAGATCGTTTTCACCTGCGCGACATGGCAGGAAGCCACGGCATCGGCCACACCCGCATGGCGACCGAAAGCGCGGTGACGACGCTGGGCGCACACCCCTTCTCGACCGGTGCGGACCAGTGCCTTGTCCATAACGGCTCGCTGTCGAACCACAACCAGCTACGCCGCGAACTGACGCAGAAGGGCTTCGCCCCGCAGACCCAGAATGATACCGAGGTCGCGGCCTGCTACATCTCTTCGCGGCTCGCAGATGGCGCGAACCTGGGCGAGGCGCTGGAAGGCACGCTTGAGGATCTGGACGGCTTCTTCACCTTCGTGGTCGGGACCAAGAACGGCTTCGGTGTCGTGCGCGACCCGATCGCCTGCAAGCCCGCCGTGATGGCCGAAACCGATGATTACGTCGCCTTCGGTTCCGAATACCGCGCGCTCGCCAATCTTCCGGGGATCGAGAACGCCCGCGTCTGGGAGCCCGAGCCCGCCACCGTCTATTTCTGGGAACGCTGAGATGCAGACCATCGATCTTGCGAACACGCCGCTGCGCGAACTGAACAGCACCCTGCAGGGACAGGCCTTGGCCACCAACCAGACCGCCTGGGTGATCGAAAACCCGAAGGGTGCCCATGCGGTGGCCGTCGGTCTTGACGCCCCGATCGAGGTGACGGTCAAGGGTTCGACCGGCTACTACTGCGCCGGCATGAACAAGCAGGCAACGATCCGCGTGACCGGCTCGGCCGGTCCGGGCGTCGCCGAAAACATGATGTCGGGCACCGTCGTCATCGACGGCGATGCCAGCCAATATGCCGGGGCGACCGGTCATGGCGGCCTTCTGGTCATCAAGGGCAATGCCTCGTCCCGCTGCGGGATCTCGATGAAGGGCATTGATATCGTCGTCCACGGCAATATCGGCCACATGTCCGCCTTCATGGCACAATCGGGCAACCTGGTGGTGCTGGGCGACGCCGGCGACGCGCTGGGAGACTCGCTTTACGAAGCGCGGCTGTTCGTGCGCGGCAAGGTCAAGTCGCTGGGTTCGGACTGCATCGAAAAGGAAATGCGGCCCGAGCATCTGGAAATCCTGCGCGACCTGCTGGAACGTTCGGGCGCCGATGCCAAGCCCGAGGAGTTCAAGCGCTACGGTTCTGCCCGCAAGCTTTACAACTTCCACGTCGATCATGCCGGAGCCTATTGATGAGAGACATCATGGACAAAACCCCGCAGACCCTGCCGCGTGACAGCTGGACCTATTCCCCCGGCATCAACGCCGAAATCCGCCGCGCCGCCGATACCGGCATCTACGACATCCGTGGCGGCGGCGCGAAGCGCAAGGTTCCCCATTTCGACGACCTGCTGTTCCTTGGGGCCTCTATCAGCCGCTATCCGCTGGAAGGCTATCGCGAGAAATGCGACACCTCGGTCGTGCTCGGCACCCGCTTTGCGAAAAAGCCGATCGAGCTGAAGATCCCGATCACCATCGCGGGGATGAGCTTCGGCGCCCTTTCCGGTCCCGCGAAAGAGGCCTTGGGTCGCGGCGCGACGCTGGCCGGCACCTCGACCACGACCGGCGACGGCGGCATGACCAACGAGGAACGCGGCCATTCCGAAAAGCTGGTCTATCAATACCTTCCCAGCCGCTATGGCATGAACCCCGACGACCTTCGCCGCGCTGACGCGATCGAAATCGTGGTGGGTCAGGGTGCGAAACCGGGCGGCGGCGGCATGCTGCTGGGCCAGAAGATCACCCAGCGCGTCGCCAACATGCGCAACCTGCCGGTCGGGATCGACCAGCGCTCGGCCTGCCGTCACCCGGACTGGACCGGGCCGGACGACCTGGAAATCAAGATCCTTGAAATCCGGGAGATCACCAACTGGGAAAAACCGATCTACATCAAGATCGGTGGCGCGCGCCCCTATTACGACACGGCGCTGGCGGTCAAGGCAGGCGCGGATGTCGTGGTGCTGGACGGGATGCAGGGCGGCACCGCCGCGACGCAGGACGTCTTCATCGAGAACGTCGGCCAGCCAACCCTCGCCTGCATTCGTCCCGCGGTGAAGGCGCTGCAGGATCTGGGAATGCACCGCAAGGTCCAGCTGGTCGTCTCGGGCGGGATCCGTTCGGGCGCAGACGTGGCCAAGGCGCTGGCGCTTGGCGCGGATGCGGTGGCCATCGGCACCGCCGCGCTGATCGCCTTGGGCGAGAACGATCCGAAATGGGCCGCCGAATACGAGGCGCTTGGCACCACGGCGGATGCCTATGACGACTGGCACGAGGGCAAGGACCCGGCCGGCATCACCACCCAGGATCCCGAGCTGATGAAGCGCCTGGACCCGGTCGAAGCGGCGCGCCGTCTGCGCAACTACCTTGCCGTGATGACGCTGGAATGCCAGACCATCGCCCGCGCCTGTGGCAAGAGTCATGTCCACAACCTGGAGCCCGAAGACCTTTGCGCCCTGACGATCGAAGCGGCCGCCATGGCGGGTGTGCCCCTTGCCGGGACCAGCTGGATCCCCGGTCAGTCAGGCTTCTGATGTGAATGAGAGACGGCGAAAATGAGCCGTCTCCACCAACCCAACAGGATTAGAGATGACCGACCTCAGCACATTCAATCATGAAAAAAGCAAGGCGAGCCGGCTGACGAACTTCGCCCGCGAGAATGGGATCAAGTATTTCATGGTCTCGTTCACCGACCTGATGGGCGCGCAGCGCGCCAAGGTCGTGCCGGCACAGGCCATTGCCGACATGGAAAGGGACGGTGCCGGCTTTGCGGGCTTCGCCACCTGGCTGGACCTGACCCCCGCCCACCCGGACATGCTGGCGGTTCCAGACCCCTCCGCCGCGGTCCAGCTTCCCTGGAAAAAGGAGGTCGCCTGGGTTCCCGCTCGTTGTATCATGAACGATGAGGATCTCAGCCAGGCACCGCGCAATGTGCTTTCCCGCCTGGTGGCTCAGGCAGCAGATCTCGGGCTCGATGTCAAAACTGGCGTCGAGCCCGAATTTTTTCTGCTGACCCCCGAAGGCCAGGCGCTGTTCGACGGCAAGGACTGCTCGGTCAAGCCCTGCTATGATCAGCAGGTCGTGCTGCGCTGCTTCGACATGATGGCCGAGCTGACCGACTACATGCTCGAGATGGGCTGGGAACCCTATCAGTGCGACCACGAAGACGCGAACGGCCAGTACGAGATGAACTGGAAGTTCGACTCGGCCATGAAGACCGCCGACAAGCACAGCTTCTTCAAGTTCATGCTGCGCGCCATTTCCGAGAAATACGGCATGCGCGCGACCTTCATGCCGAAGCCCATCATGGGCATGACGGGCAATGGCTGCCACGCCCATATCTCGGTCTGGGACATCGCCAGCGGCAAGAACGCCTTCGCCGATGACAGCAAGGAGCTGCGCCTGTCGGACAGCGGCCGCCACTTCCTGGGCGGGATCATGAAGCATGCCTCGGCACTGGCGGCTATCTGCAACCCGACGGTCAACAGCTACAAGCGCATCAACGCCCCGCGCACCAGTTCGGGCGCGACCTGGGCGCCGAACTCGGTCACCTGGACCGGTAACAACCGGACCCACATGGTGCGCGTCCCCGGTCCCGGCCGGTTCGAGCTGCGTCTGCCCGACGGCGCGGTGAACCCCTACCTTCTGCAGGCGGTCATCATCGCGGCGGGGCTTTCCGGCCTGAAATCCAAGGCCGATCCGGGCAAGCGCTGGGACATCGACATGTATGCCGAGGGTCACATCGTCAAAGACGCGCCCAAGCTGCCGCTCAACCTTCTGGACGCGATCCGGGTCTTTGACGCGGATAGCGAGTTGAAAGAGGCGATGGGGACCGAGTTCTCGAATGCCTATATCAAGCTGAAGACCAAGGAATGGGACACTTATTCCGCGCATCTGTCGCAATGGGAACGCGACAACACGCTGGATATCTGACCCGGAAGCCACGACGGCGAACTTAATTGGTATAATTGGTTCATCGTCACTTGCGCAAAAGGTTCAGCCCGGTTTCAATCGGGCTGTCCAGCATCCCGGAGGCGACGTGACCTCTTTGCCGCGCAATGTTCCAACGGCCCTGGTGGAATCCACCGCCTCGGGTTCCACTGTCCAGATGGTCGCCGAAACCCTGGGCCATCGCATCGCCTCGGGCGAATATCCGCATGGAAGCCGGATGCCGGCCGAACGCGAATTGGCCGCCAGCCTGGGCATCGCGCGCAATACCCTGCGCGAGGCGCTGGACCTTCTGTCACGCAAAGGCCTGATCACCCGCCGCGCTGGCGCTGGTTCCTATGTCGCCGATCCCGGCACCTGGGATGAGGCTGCCCCGATCGCCGCCGCGACCGGTCCGCTGCATTTGCAGGTCATGCGCGGCATCCTTGAGCCCGAGATGATCCGGCTGGCGCTGATCCACATGCCGCCTTCGGCCATCGATCAACTGAACGAGATCGTCCAGCGGATGGAAGCCGCCATCGACCCCGCGCGCTTCGCCAGGTTGGAAGAGGAGTTCCGCCTGAAACTGGCTGAAGGAACCGGCAACCCGCTGCTGCTGGCCTGCTATGGGTTGCTGGTCAAGGCCGGGCGCCAGCGCCACCGCGCCGGACTGCAGCGTCGGCGGCTGACGCCCGAAAACATCGTCCGCCTGCGCGCGGATTACGCGGCACTTGTCGGGGCGATCTCGGACCGCGACATCGCGCGCGCCTTGGACCTGGTGCAGCAGGAGCTGATGGACGAACAGCGCCAGCTTATGCAGGAGGACTAAGCGCGCGCTGCTGCCACAGCAGCCCCAGCTTGGCCATTTCCCGCAGCAGCAGTGCTTCGTGCCGTCCCAGCCAATCCAGGACCGAGCGGAACTCTTGGATCCGCGCGGTGCCGTTTTCCACCCTGACCACCGGCCATGACCCGATCAGCGCATTGTCGATGCCGAACAGCGCATCCCCATACCAACGCGCGGGACCGAATGCCTGCATCATCTGGCCGCCGCGCTTCATCGCGTCCAGCACCGCCATCGGCTCGGTCCGGCCGCATATTTCCACCGCCGATTGCCAGAGGTCCAGAATCGAGGCGTATTCCCAGCTGACCGCCGACCAATGGCCCGGAAATCGCTGACGGTAGTCGGCATGGAACGCCTGCGGCTGGCGAAAGAAAAAGGCGGTTCCGTTCAACAGCGGATCGTCGAAATCCGGAAACTGGAAGATGAAATCCTGCATGAAGGCGGTCGAAGTGACGCCGACCAACCGTCTGTAATTGTCACCGGTGCAAGACAGTATCGGACCACGGAAACCGGCCTCGAACGCGGCTTCGGTCAGCGCGTGAACCATGTGCGGCTCGGACGAACACCAGCACAGGACCTGTGGATCCGCGGCCAGCATGGCCTGCACCATCGCGGCCGCATCGCGCCGTTCGGGGGAATAGCGGATCTCGCGCACGACAGGCATCCCTTCGGCCGCAAAGGCCGCGCGATAGGTGGCAAGCGAGGGCAGGCCCATCATGTCATCCTGGCTGCACAGCGCGACCCGCCGGAAACCGGGCCGATTCGCGGCCAGCCATTCGGCCCCGGTAACGGAAAACAGCGGATGCACCTCGGCCGGGGCGATCAGGCTGGGTGTATGGGGAGACAGATCGAACGGCAGCAACGTGGTGGTCAGGACCCGGCGCGCCATCAGCCAGGGCAAGGCCGGGGCAAGGCTGTCGCCGCCAAGCGCAAGGACCAGCCGCGCCCCCGCTTGCTCGACCAGTTCGCGGGCGGCGATCACCGTTTCGGCACCCGAAAGCGCGGCATCGCGGGCCACGATATGAACCGGCAGGCGCAGTCCCCCGACCGCTAACCCTCCATGTTCATTCACCCAATCCGCCCAAAGCTGGCAGCCTTCCAGCCCCGGACGCCCCCAGGGGGCCGAAGGTCCGGTCAGCGGTGCCAGGAAACCGATGGGCACCGCATCGGGCGCCTTGCGCATCGCACGCGGAAGGCTGCCGCTGACCGAAAGACGCTGTGCAAGGGATGTGCGCATCGCGTGATCCTAGATCGCGAAAAATAGTCTCGGAAGGCGAAATATGACGCATTAATTATTCTCCGAGGAAAAATTCTTGACCGACGCAAAAATTGGTCGCTCAATTGGATCACACCAAATGGATCGGAATCGAAAACTGGTCCAAACCAAAAGTCGGGGAGATTGAAATGTCGCAACGCGTCGCCGTCATCGGCGCCGGGCCTTCTGGGCTGGCCCAGCTCCGGGCTTTCCAGTCGGCCGCCCGCAAAGGGGCCGAGATTCCCGAAATCGTCTGCTTCGAGAAGCAGGCGAACTGGGGCGGCCTTTGGAACTATACCTGGCGCACCGGCACCGATGAGCATGGCGAGCCGGTCCACAATTCGATGTACCGCTATCTGTGGACCAACGGCCCGAAAGAGGGTCTGGAATTCGCCGACTATTCCTTTGAAGAACATTTCGGCAAACAGATCGCGTCCTATCCGCCGCGCGCCGTCATGGTCGATTATATCGAGGGTCGTGTGAAGAAGGCCGGCGTCCGCGACTGGATCCGCTTCAACACCGTGGTCCGCTGGGTCGAGTACGATGCCGAGAACGACGATTTCACCATGACCGTGCACGACATGGCGAACGACCATGTCTACAAGGAACGCTTCGACAACGTCATTATCGCGTCAGGCCACTTCTCCAGCCCGAACGTGCCGGAGTATCCTGGTTTCTCGCAATTCTACGGCCGCATCACCCATGCCCACGACTTCCGCGACGCGCGCGAATTCGAAGGGCAGGACGTGCTGGTCGTCGGCTCGTCCTATTCGGCCGAGGATATCGGTTCGCAATGCTGGAAATACGGCGCGAAATCGGTGACCTCTTGCTATCGTTCGGCGCCGATGGGATTTGCCTGGCCCGACAACTGGGAAGAAAAGCCCGCGCTTGTCCGGGTCGAGGGCAAGACCGCACATTTCACCGATGGCAGCAGCAAGGCGATCGACTCGATCATCCTGTGCACCGGCTACAGGCATTACTTCCCTTTCCTGCCCGATGACCTCCGGCTGAAGACGGCGAACCGCCTGGCGGCGGCCGATCTCTACAAGGGGGTCGTCTATGTCCACAACCCGCGCCTGTTCTATCTGGGCATGCAGGACCAGTGGTTCACCTTCAACATGTTCGACGCCCAGGCCTGGTATGTCCGCGACATCATCCTGGACCGGATCCAGGTCCCGGACGAAAAGCAGACCATGATGTCCGACGTGGCCGAGCGCGAGGCGCGCGAGGAAGCGGGCGAGGACGTGAAATACGCGATCAAGTATCAGGGCGACTACGTCAAGGAACTGATCGCCGAAACCGACTATCCCAGTTTCGACGTCGATGGTGCCTGCGAGGCTTTCTATGAATGGAAGCATCACAAGGTCGACGACATCATGGGTTTCCGCAACCATTCGTATCGCTCGGTCATCACCGGGACGATGGCGCCCCCGCACCACACGCCGTGGAAGGATGCGCTGGACGATTCGATGGAAGCCTATCTTCGCAACTGATCCCTTACTGGAGCGGAGGTTCCCCACCGCTCCTCTTTTTCTGCAAGGCATGGTGCAATGACCAGCGTCACCTATCCCCGCCTGTTCCGTCCCGGTCCACCGCAGCCCAGTGGGCTGCGCGTGGCATCGGCGGTGGGCAAGGCCCCGACGGAAGAACGCCACACCGTCCCCGGTGCCGGCGGACTACTTCTGGCGCTGGCCGAGGGCGACCACGTCGCCGTCATCAATGCCGAAGGCGCCCAGCGGGCTGAGATCATCGCCGCCGGAATGGACGGGCGGACCGATGGCACGGTCCTGGGTGTTCCCGCGCAGGACGAACCCCACGGTCTGCGTCGCGCGCTGACGTCGGGCGAAGAAAGCCTGACCCGGCTTCGCCGTGGCATCGCCGCGCGCGGCATCGATCTTGGCAAGCCCTGCGCCACCGTGGTTTTCGGGGCGGACAGCCCGGCGGGCGACCGGGTCGAGTTCACGGCGGCCCAGCCCGGTTGGCTGATCGTCGCCGCCCCTGCCGATCCGATGGATCCGGAAAGCGGAGAAACCGCGACCCCCCTGACGCTGCTGATCAGGCGCGCGCGGCCCCGCGCGATGCAGGGGTTCGAACTGCCCGACCCGCTGGCCGACCCGATCCTGGACATCCGCATCAAGTCCGCGACGGCCAGCGCCTATCTGGTCCGCGCCGGTGAATATATCCAGGTCCTTGATGTCGACGGACGCCAATGCACCGATTTTCAGTGCTTCGACGCAAGGAAGCTTGACCGCGGCATCCAGAACCCTCTGGACGTCACCACGACGCGTACGATCCTTGGCCACAGCTATGCGATGCCAGGCCTGCATTCGAAATATTTCGACCAGGACATGACGCCGCTGATCGAGGTCGTGCAGGACACCTGTGGCCGGCACGATGCCTTTGCCATGGCCTGCGCGTCCAAGTATTACGACGATATCGGATATCCGGGGCACGCCAACTGCTCGGACAACTTCAATGCCGCGCTGAAGCCCTATGGGGTCGATCCGCGCAAGGGCTGGATGGCCGCGAACTTCTTCTTCAACACCTGGATCGACGCGCATGGCGTGCTGATGACGGACGAGCCGTGGTCTCGGCCCGGCGATTACGTCCTGATGCGCGCGCTGACCGATATCGTCTGCGTGTCCTCGGCCTGCCCGGATGACACCTCTCCCGCCAATGGCTGGCACCTGAGCGACATCCATGTCCGCAGCTATGCCGCCAATGAGCGGTTCCAACGCGCCGTCGCCTGGCGCCCCATGCCGGATTCCGAGCCAATCATGACCCGCCAGACCGCCTTCCATCACCAGTTCGCCGCGCTGACCCGCGATTTTGTCGAATACAAGGGTTTCTGGCTGCCCAGCACCTTCCCGAATTCAAGCCCGGAAGAGGAATACCGCGCCTGCCGCGAAGGCGTGGTGGCGATGGACCTGTCGGCGCTGCGCAAGTTCGAGGTGACCGGCCCCGATGCCGAGGCATTGATGCAATGGGTGCTGACGCGGGACGTAAAGAAGCTGGGCAATGGCCAGGTCGTTTATTCCGCGATGTGCTATCCGCATGGCGGCATGATCGACGACGGCACGCTGTTCCGCATGGGTCCGGACCGCTTCCGCTGGATCGGCGGCAGCGATTACGGCGGGGAATGGATGCGCGAACAGGCCGAGGCGCTTGGCCTGAACGTGATGATCCGCTCCTCGACCGACCAGTTGCACAACCTCGCGGTGCAGGGTCCGAAAAGCCGCGATCTTGTGGACGAAGTGATCTGGACCGCGCCGCACCAGACCGCGATCCAGGAACTGGGCTGGTTCCGCTGGACGCCCGGTCGCGTCGGCGGCCCCGAAGGCGCGCCGGTCGTCGTCTCGCGCACCGGCTATACCGGCGAACTGGGCTATGAGATATTCTGCCACCCGAAGGACGGCGCGGCTGTGTTCGAAGCCGTGTTTAAGGCGGGCGCTCCACGCGGGATCAAGCCAATGGGCCTTGCCGCGCTGGACCTGCTCAGGATCGAGGCGGGACTGGTCTTTGCCGATTACGAATTCACCGACCAGACTGACCCGTTCGAGGCGGGCGTGGGCTTCACCGTGCCGCTGAAATCCAAGACCGACGATTTCGTCGGGCGCGAGGCGCTGATCCGGCGCAAGGAAACCCCCCGAAGCAAGCTGGTCGGGCTGGTGATCGAAAGCCGCATTCCCGCCCATCACGGCGACTGCCTGCATGTCGGGCGCGCGCAGGTGGGCGAGATCACCTCGGCCATGTGGTCGCCGTTGCTGGACAGCCAGATCGCGCTGGCCCGCGTCGATGTGACCCATGCCACCGAGGACACCACGATCGAGGTCGGCAAGCTTGACGGGCAGCAAAAGCGCCTGCCCGCGCGCATCACCGCCTTCCCCCATTACGACCCGAAAAAGGAACGGCCGCGGTCCTGAGACGGGCGCGGAGTCAGAGACAACACGGAGGAAAGAACATGACAGCATCCTGGCGCTTCTCGACCCTTGCCGATCGCCACCGCGCGCTTGGGTCCGAGCTTGAGGACTGGAGCGGCATGGGCACCGCCTGGTCCTATGCCAAGGGCGACCCTGATGCCGAATACATGGCCATCCGCATCAAGGCCGGGCTGATGGACGTCTCGGGCCTGAAAAAGGTCCATATCACCGGCCCCGCCGCCAGCCACGTCATTGACCGCGCGACGACGCGGAACATGGAAAAGCTGATGCCGGGCCGGTCGGTCTATGCCACGATGCTAAACGACGCGGGCAAGTTCGTCGACGATTGCGTCGTCTATCGTACCGGCCCGAATGCCTTCATGGTCGTCCACGGCTCGGGCCAGGGGTTCGAGCAGTTGAGCATGGCGGCAAATGGCCGCGATGTCGCGATCCGCTTTGACGACAACCTGCATGACCTGTCGCTGCAAGGGCCGCTGGCCGTCGACTATCTGGCCAAGCATGTGCCGGGCATCCGCGAGCTGCCCTATTTTGCGCATCTGCAGACCTCGCTGTTCGGCAAGCCCGCAATGATCTCGCGCACGGGTTATACCGGCGAGCGCGGGTATGAACTGTTCGTGCGCGGCCAGGACGCGCCGATGGTCTGGGACCGCATCCTTGAGGAAGGCGCCGAGATGGGGATCATCCCCTGCCGGTTCACCACGCTCGACATGCTTCGGACTGAAAGCTACCTGCTGTTCTTCCCCTACGACAACTCCGAGATGTACCCCTTTGCGGATCAGCCCGGCGGCGACACGCTGTGGGAATTGGGGCTGGACTTCACCGTTTCGCCCGGCAAGCAGGGCTTCCGCGGTGCCGACGAACATTACCGCCTGAAGGGCAAGGAACGTTTCAAGATCTGGGGCCTGAAGCTGGAAGGCGACAAAGTTCCCGGAAACGGCGCTCCGGTCCTGCGCGACGGCAAGCAGATCGGCGTCGTGACTCAGGCCATGCATTCTCCGCTGAACAACTGGACCGTCGCGATCGCGCGCCTGCCGGTCGACTGCGCCAATGACGGGACCAAGCTGACCGTGAACTGCGAGACGCATGGCCAGATCGCCGCGACGACCGGGACCATGCCCTTCTTCGATCCCGACAAGAAGCGTCGTACCGCCAAAGGATAGGCCCCCCTGGCCGGGGGGCGTCCGACACTCCCTCCGGCAGCCTTTTGCAACCTGCCAGGGATGATTGGAATGAGCGCCACCCCACCACCACCTGCACCGATTGCCAGCCGGCCCCGTTATGCCCGTCTTCAGACGCGGCGCTGCGGGGCCGCGCTGATGGTTGCGGACAAATCCGGCGCAGCCGCCCTGCTTGCGCTGGCCGATGACGCCCCCGAACTTATGTCCAAGGCCAGCGTGGTCTTGTGCGATGCAGCCGAACACGCCCCCGCCCTGCAGGCGCGCGGGGCGGCGCGGCTTTTGCAAACCTCGTCTACGGCCGGGCTTTCGCCGGCGATCGCGACGCTGCTTGGCGACGCGCGCATGGGCCTTCAGGTCTTTCTGGCCGGGGCCGAGGGACTGATCGCGCAGGTCCAGTCGCAACTGCTGTCGGCGGGCGTGCCCTTGGGCGCGATCCAGGCCGAGCATCGCGGCACCGCCGCACGGCGGATGCAATGCGTCCATTGCAAGACCGTGGCCGAGGATGTGACCGTCGATCCCTACATCTGCCCCGGCTGCGGGCGGTCGCTTTATGTGCGCGACCATTTCTCGCGCCGGGTGGGGGCGTTCCAGGGCGTCTGCATCGATGCCGAAACACCGGGCGAAGTGCCTGAATCCGTGGAGATCCGGATCTGATGCAAACCTTGAAACTGACTCGCAAGGAACCGCTTTCCCCCCGTATCACACGGTTCCGCTTTGAACATCCGGAAGGTGCGCCCCTGCCGGTCTTTTCCGGCGGCGCCCATGTCATGGTCGAGATGCAGGACGGTCCCGTCCTGCGCCGCAACGCCTATTCACTGATCTCGGACCCGCTGGATTGCTCGGGCTATGAAATCGCCGTCCAGCGCGAGGATCATGGCCGCGGCGGCTCGTTGTTCATGCACCGTGACGCCCAGCCCGGAATGCTGATGCAGATCGGGCCGGCGGTGAACCTGTTCTCGCTGAACCTGGCCGCGCGTAAGCACCTGCTGATCGCGGGCGGAGTCGGGATCACGCCCTTTTTGGCTCAATTGCCGGAGCTGGCGCGGCTGGGCGCGGCCTATGAGTTGCATTACGCGGTCCGGGCGCGGGACGAATTGGCGGCCCTGCCGATGCTGCCCGACACGACCCGGTTGCATGTCAGCGGCGAAGGCTCGCGCATGGATCTTGACGCGATCCTGTCGGCACAGCCGCTGGGCACGCATCTGTACGTCTGCGGCTCGGCCCGGATGATCGAAACGGTGCTGGACACGGCCGCCGCGCTTGGCTGGCCGGGCGATACCCTGCATGCCGAGGAATTCCTTGCACCCGCGCCGGGCGAACCTTTCGAGGTCGCCTGTGCGCGATCCAACCGCACCCTGACCGTCGGCCCGCATCAAAGCATGCTCGAGGCACTTGAAGCCGCGGGGATCGATGCACCATGGCTGTGTCGCGGCGGTGCCTGCGGGCAATGCGAAACCGACGTCCTGTCCTGCGACGGGACGATCGACCATCACGACCACTGGCTGGAACCCGAGGAACGCAAGCGCAAGATCATGCCCTGCGTTTCCCGATTCCGGGGCAGGCTTCTGACCATCGACCGATAGGGAATCCCCGTGATGATCATGCAATTCAACAAAGAGACCTTCCGCGGCGATTACAGCTACTACAACTCTCCCGCCGCAATCCGACGCTTTCCGTTCCCCTTCGACCGGGACGAATACATGTATTCGGTCAATATGGAGCCGCATAAGGGCGGCCCAGATGGGAGTGTCTTCCAGGCCCGCTTCGACGTCGACGAACATTACGTCGCCGAGATGGAAGACCGCGCCATCACCCTGATGCGCGATCCGGGCCGTTGCCAGTCACTGCCGCACATGACGCTGGCCGGCTGGGACTTGCTGGAACTGATCATGACCAGCAAGGCCGAGGATTACCCCGAACATTTCGAACTGCATCGTGACGGGGACCGCTGGCGCTGGATCAACAGGCCGCTGGGGATCGACGAGACCTTCACCTTCCTTGACGAATCCACCCTGCCCTATGGCCCGATGGAATACATCACCCGCCAGACCCAGGGGGATTTCGCGGTTCTGGACCAGCGTGAGGGCAACCTGTGGATGGATGCCGGCATGGTCACAAGCCAGGCGGACTGGAGCCTGGACTTCGACATCGGCATGAATTTCTTCGAATGGCACGCCCCGGTGCCACGCGCGGCCGAAATGGGGATCTTTCAGCGGGCACTGAAATTCCTGCTGAACGTCCGCCAGGACACGCCCGCGCGGCGGCTGAACTGGACCATGACGGTAAATCCACGGCTGGACACCAGCCCCGAGACCTATCCCGAATGGGGCCCGGAAAAGCGCAGCCTGACCCCCGAAAACCTGGGACAGAAACAGTATCTGCGGGTCGAGCTGCAATCCTTCTGGCGGCTGCCGCGTTCGAACGGGCTGGCCTTTCCGATCCGCTGCTATCTGATTTCGTTGCAGGACCTGGTGACGGTGCCGAAATGGGGACGCCGGTTCCACCGCGTGCTGCGTGACTTGCCCGAGGATCTGGCGACCTACAAGGGCTTCCTGGTCAACCGCCCGATGATCGTCGACTATCTGTCGCGCTTTGACGACGGGGCGCCGACCTCTCCGGGCATCTATCCGGACTGAGACGCCTGGCCGTGTCGGGATGGGGCTGGCCCTTGAGGCCAGCCCCTTTGATTTACGTGGGTAGCACGAAGAACCAGTTCGCCCAGGCCACCAGAACAGCCCCGGCGATCAGCGCGAGATAGGGCAGGATGCCGGCGCGCCGCGGTCCAAGGCTGGTATCGTCATTGCTGAGACCCAGATCCTCCATCGCTTCTTTCGGGAAGCGACCCTTGTCGACGATGTAATGTCGCCAGCAGAAGACCGGGATGATCAGCGCGGCAAAGATCAGCCCCGAGACCAGCGCGTTGGAATAGCCCCAGACCTTGGCACCCGCGCCCAGGAACAGCGCGTTGACGAAGGCCAGCACCGTGTTCAGACCGATCAGCAGCACCGGTGCCTTCCATGGCCGCGGCAGATGCGGGCTGTCGATACGGTGGATCCAGCCGGCGTTCAGGTTCAGGAAGTTGAACATGATGTAGCCGACGTTCGAGATCGCGAGGACATAGAAATATCCGCTCGCATCCGAGGCCAGCGCCAGCAGGAACAGGTTGAAGGCAAAGTCGGTCCACATTGCGCTGGTCGGCGCGCCCTGTTCGTTCACATGGCCCAAATAATGGGGCAACCAGCCATCGCGCGAGCCTTGGTACAGCGTGCGCGAGGACCCCGCCATCGCGGTCATGATCGACAGAAACAGCGCCAGGATCATCAGGATGGTGAACAGTTGCGCGATCACCGGCCCTGCCCCGATCATCCCGCCAAGCGCCTCGGCCACGCCGGTGCCGTCGATGATGCCCGGCGCCAGCATCCCCTCCAGCCCCAGGACGCCCTGAAACGAGAAGGGGATCAGGATAAAGAACACGCAGCACAGCAGGCCCGAGAAGAAGATCGCCTTGAACGTGTCGCGCCGCGGATCACGCAGTTCGCGGGTATAGCAGACCGCCGTTTCGAACCCATAGGTCGACCAGGCCGCGATATAAAGCCCGCCCAGGACCAGCGTCCAGCCGCCGACATTCCAAGCCCCGTTTTCGCCTGAATAGGCGGCGGTGGGCGGGACCAGCGCGGTAACGTTCGAATAGTCGATCGCTCCGGAGAAGATCGGCACCAGACCGACCAGCAGCAGCGGCACCAGCACGATGATCGCCAGCCATTTCTGCGCCACAGCGGTCGAGGACACCCCCCTGTGCTGGATCGCAATGATCAGCAGCATCAACACCGTCCCGATCACGAAGGTCGCGTTCAGGTGCAGCGAGCCAAGGCCGGGGATCGGCAGTTCCAGCGCAGACCAGGTCCGGATCGCGGGAGTCAGCGCGGCGACCGCATCGGTGGTCAGCAGCGACCGGATCGCATCGGCCTCGGGGATCGCGGGATTGGCGGCCAGGTATTCCGCGACGCGCGGGCTGCCCGGTGGCAGGCTGGCCAGATGGGCCGTGACCCAGTCCAGCACCGGCTGCGAGGTCGCCAGTGGCACCGGGAACAGCGCGTTCAGCACATAGCCCGCGGCGATGGCGCAGCCAAGCGACAGGACAGGCGACCAGGCGAACCAGTTGCACCAGACCGACAGCGGCGCGATCAGCTTGGAATAGCGCAACCAGGCGGTCGCGCCATAGACCGAGGTGCCGCCCGACTTGTTGCCGAACATGCCCGCCATCTCGGCATAGGTGAAGGATTGCAGGAACCCCATCAGCATGGACACGGTCCACACCACGAAGGCGACCTTGCCGGTGGTTCCGGCGATCCCTCCGATCGAAAACAGGACCAGCGGCGGCACGCCCGCCGCGATCCAGAACGCGCCTTTCCAGCTGAGCGAGCGGATCAGTGAGCCCTGATCCTCCGTCGCAGCCGAAGACGTCTCGGTAGATACCGAAGACATGACACCCTCTCCATCAGACAGTTCCCCATTGTTATCGTTTTCAGGGCCGCGGCCTCGTTTCTCGGACCGTCGTTCCCGCTGGAGCTCATGCGGCGCGCAGTTGGATTTTCCAGCCTTACTGCGTCAATTCGTCGCGTTTCGCCCTTGCGGAAAGGCTGTGCCGAAAGGCCCCGACAGGCAAGAAAAACTTACGCTCAGGAATATTATTTTCCTCTCCCGGCCAGTCCACGCGGGCTGCGGAAGGGATCAGGCCGATGCCCTGCCGGGGCGCGCGCCCTGCCTGCGACGGCTGGGTGTCATCCCGTATCGTTCTGCAAAGCATCGGGAAAAATGCGCGGCGCTGACAAAGCCGGTGATCAGCGCGATGTCCAGGACCGACAACGCGCTTTGCTGGATCAGCTCGTCGGCTTTTTTCAGCCGCATCTCGCGATAGAACTGCATCATCGAGCAGCCAAGCTGATCGTTGAACAACCGCTGCAACTGGCGCGGGCTGCACCCGGCCTGCGCGGCAAGCTGTCCGGGCGAAAGCGGGTCGGACAGGTGGCTGAACATCAGGTCGACCGCCGCCGCCAACATCGGATGGCGCAGGTCGAACCGTTCCGCGGTCGGGGATTGCTGCGGCTCGTCCGCGCCGCGGGTGCGGGGGTGGATGAACCAGTCCGCGACGCTGCGGGCAAATTCGGCCCCGTGGTCGCGGGCAATCAGCGCGCACATCATGTCCAGCGCCGCGACGCCCCCCGCGCATGTATAGCGGTCGCGGTCCACGACATACAGGGCTCGGTCGATCAGCAGGTCGGGCATGTTCTCGGCCAGCGCATCGATATGGGCCCAATGCAGGGTGAAGCGCCGCCCCTCCATCAGCCCTAGCCGTGCCAGGATTGCGGCACCGCCGGAAATCCCGCCCAGCCGGACCTTGCCCGCCTGCAGGGACCGCAGGCCACGGGCCAGCGCCGCATCCTCATATCGCAGCGGATTGCCACCGGCGACGACAAAGGCAAGATCCATCGGCCCCGCCTCGGCCAGCCGCAGCGTCGGGAATCCCCCGCCCGAGGTCGAGGCCGAGAAGCCTCCTTCGACCGAGTAATAGCCCGGCCGGTAAAGCTCGTGCCCAGCCAGATGATTCGCCGCGCGCAGCGGCTCGACCGCCGAGGTCAGCGACATCAGCGAGTAATCACGCGTCAGGATGAAGCCGACGCGCAGGGGCGCTGGCGGGGTCGTGGGCATGGCGAAACCTCGTCTTCACGAAAATATATCCCGGCCTGTCCGCAACAGGCAAGAACCTGTCCCCCAAGGGCAAACGAACGCCCCTTGCCGGGGCTAATCTGAAGGTCAAGGACAACGAAGCGAGAAAGCAGGAACCGTGAGATATTCGGGGCTTAGGGTCATCAAGGAGGCGCTGACCGGCCATAAGGGCTGGAAGCCAATCTGGCGCAATCCTGATCCGCAACCCGCCTATGATTATGTGATCGTGGGTGGCGGCGGACATGGTCTTGCGACCGCCTATTATCTGGCGAACACCTTCAGGAAGGCGCGCATCGCGGTCCTGGAGAAAGGGTGGCTCGGCTCGGGCAATATCGGGCGGAACACGACGATCATCCGCTCGAACTACCTGCTGCCGGGAAACGAGCCCTTCTATGAATTCTCGATGAAGCTCTGGGAAGGGCTGGAGCAGGAATTCAACTTCAACGCGATGGTCAGCCAGCGCGGCATTCTGAACTTGCTGCATACCGACGCGCAGCGCGACGCTTATCGCCGGCGCGGGAACGCGATGCGGCTTGCCGGGGCCGATGCCGAGCTTCTGGACCAGGCCGGCGTGCGCGCCATGTATCCCTGGCTGAACTTCGACAATGCCCGTTTCCCGATCAAGGGCGGGCTGATGCAGCGTCGCGCCGGAACCGCGCGCCATGACGGCGTCGCCTGGGGCTATGCCCGTGGCGCGGATCGGGCCGGTGTCGACCTGATCCAGAACTGCGAAGTCACCGGCATGCGGATCGAGAACGGGCGTCTTCGCGGCCTTGAAACCTCGCGCGGCTATATTGCGGCGGGCAAGGTCGGCGTCGCGGTCGCCGGTTCGACCGGGCGCGTCATGGCGATGGCCGGGATGCGGATGCCGATCGAAAGCCACGTGCTGCAAGCCTTCGTGTCCGAGGGGCTGAAGCCCACGATCGACGGTGTCATCACCTTTGGCGCGGGCCATTTCTATGTCAGCCAGTCGGACAAGGGCGGCTTGGTCTTTGGCGGCGATATCGACGGCTACAACTCCTACGCCCAACGCGGCAACATGGCGGTGGTCGAGGACGTGGCCCAGGGCGGCATGGCTTTGATGCCGATGATCGGCCGCGCGCGCCTGCTGCGCATCTGGGGCGGGATCATGGACATGTCGATGGACGGCAGTCCGATCATCGACAAGACCCCGGTCGAGGGCCTCTACCTGAATGCCGGCTGGTGCTATGGCGGCTTCAAGGCGACACCGGCCAGCGGCTATGCCTTCGCGCATCTGCTTGCAACCGACACCCCGCACGAAACCGCGCGCTTCCTGCGCCTTGATCGGTTCGAGCGCGGCTATCCCATCGACGAAAAAGGCATGGGCGCGACGCCCAACCTGCATTGAGCGCAATCCTGGACCGAAACCCGACATGCTGATCCCTCATCCCCTTCTCGGCCCGCGCGATTCTTCGGAATTCAGCTATCTGGGCGATGCCTCGCTGCTGGACCGGCCCGATGGCATGGCCGCGGACGCGGCCGCACGCTTCCATGAATATGTCCACCTGCGGGACAACCCCGCAGGCGTCCACCGCGAGCTGTGGTTCCACGAACAGGGCGACCGCTCGTGGCTGGTCGTAACCCGCAACACGCTGACGCATGAAATCCTGGGCGCGGAACTGGCCCGCGACGTGAAGAAGGGCGGTGCGGCATGACGCGGCTTTCCGGTGGGCTGGTCGATCGTTCGCGCAGCCTGAACTTTACCTTCGACGGCAAGACCTATCAGGGGCATGCGGGCGATACGCTGGCCTCGGCGCTGCTGGCCAACGACGTGCGGCTGATGGGCCGCAGCTTCAAGTATCACCGCCCGCGCGGCGTCTTTTCCTCGGGTTCCGAGGAGCCGAACGCCCTGGTCGAGCTGCGCAGCGGCCCCCGGCAAGAGCCGAACACCCGCGCCACCGTGACCGAGCTGTTCGACGGGCTTGAGGCGAAAAGCCAGAACCGCGTCGGCTCGCTCAGCTTCGACCTGCTGGCGGTCAACGACCTGATGTCGCCCTTCTTCGCAGCGGGTTTCTATTACAAGACCTTCATGTGGCCGAAGGCCTTCTGGGAAAAGCTGTACGAGCCGATGATCCGGCGCGCGGCAGGGCTGGGCAGCCTGACCCATCAGGCCGATCCGGACAGCTATGACGCGGGCTATCTGCATTGCGACCTGCTGGTGATCGGTGGCGGTGCGGCCGGGCTTGCGGCGGCGCTGACGGCGGCGCGCAGCGGGGCCCGCGTGATCCTCGCCGACGAGGATTTCCGCCTCGGCGGCCGCCTGCTTGCCGAAAGCAACCCGCTGGAGATGCCGGCCCCCGACTGGATCGCCGGTGTCGAGGCCGAATTCGCCAGCCTGCCGAACCTGCGCGTCATGCGCCGGACCACGGTCTGGGGCGCCTTCGACGACGGCGTCTATGGCGCGGTCGAGCGTGTGTCGGACCATCTTGCGGTGCCGGGCAAGCGCGTGCGCCAGACCCTGTGGAAGATCACCGCGCGGCGCGCCATCCTGGCCGCCGGCGCGACCGAGCGCCACATTCCCTTTGCCGACAACGACCGCCCCGGCATCATGCTGGCGGGCGCGATGCGGACCTATGCCAACCGGTGGGCGGTCAGCCCGGCCAAGCGCGTTGCGATCTTCACCAACAATGACGACGGCCATCGCACCGCGCTGGATCTGGCCGCCAAGGGGGTCGAGATCGCAGCCGTGATCGACGCCCGCAGCGGCGCGGCGTCGCAGGGTGGCTATCGCACCATCGCCGGCGGGCATGTGACGGGCAGCAAGGGCCGCCTGGGCCTGACCCGGATCGAGATCATGCAGGGCGGCAAGTCCGAATGGCTGGATTGCGGCGCGCTTGGCGTCACGGGCGGATGGAACCCGAACCTGCATCTTGCCTCGCATCACCGCGGTCGCCCGCAATGGGACGACGCCGCGCAGGCCTTCCTGGCGGAAGACGGCAATGTCCCGGGCCTGACCATCGCAGGCGCTGCGGCGGGCAAGGGCACGACCACGCAGGCTCTGGCCTCGGGGGCGGAAGCCGCGCGCGCGGCGCTGGAGGCGCTTGGCATCACCGCCACCCTGCCCGACCTGCCCAAGGCCGAGGACGCGGCGCAGAACCAGCACCCCCTTTGGCATGTCCCCGGCAAGGGCCGAGCCTGGGTCGATTTCCAGAACGACGTCACCGTCAAGGACATCAAGCTGGCGCATCAGGAAAACATGCGTCCGGTCGAACATCTGAAGCGCTGGACCACGCTGGGCATGGCCACAGATCAGGGCAAGACTGCGAACGTGACGGCGCTGGCGGTCATGGCGGAACTGACCGGCCGGACCATCAACCAGACCGGCACCACGATCTTCCGCCCGCCCTATACCCCGGTTTCCCTGTCGGTTCTGGGCGGAGGCGATACCGGGCCGCATTTCCGGCCCCGCCGCCTGACGCCCACCCATGAATGGGCCAAGGCGCAGGGCGCGGTCTTTGTCGAGGTCGGGCAATGGATGCGGGCGCAATACTTCCCGCAGCCGGGCGAGACGACCTGGCGCCAGACCGTGGATCGCGAGGTGTTGGCCACCCGCAAGGGCGTTGGCATCTGCGACGTGACCACGCTGGGCAAGATCGACGTGCAGGGGGCCGATGCGGCCGAATTCCTGGACCGCGTCTATGCCAACGCGATGAAAAGCCTGAAAGTCGGCATGGTCCGCTATGGCCTGATGCTGCGCGAGGACGGCTTTGCCTGGGACGACGGCACCTGTGCCCGTCTGGCCGAGGATCACTACGTCGTCACCACGACCACCGCAAATGCCGGCACCATCTATCGCCATATGGAGTTCTGCCGCCAAGGCCTGTGGCCGGATCTGGACGTGCAGCTGATCTCGACCACCGACGCCTGGGCGCAGATATCGCTCGCGGGACCGAATGCCCGCAAGCTGCTTGAGCGCGTGGTGGACGGGTTCGACCTGTCGAACGAGGCCTTCCCGTTCATGGCCTGCGCCCCCCTGACGGTGTGCGGCGGGTTGCGAGCGCGCCTGTTCCGCATCAGCTTCTCGGGCGAGCTGGCCTATGAGGTCGCGGTTCCTGCCCGCTATGGCCACGCGCTTATGGCCCGGCTGATCGAAAAAGGCGCTGATCTGGGCGCCACCCCCTACGGCACCGAGGCGCTTGGCGTCATGCGGATCGAAAAGGGCCATGCCGCCGGGAATGAGCTGAACGGCCAGACCACCGCGCAGATGCTGGGCATGGGCAAGATGGTCAGCACCAAGAAAGACTCGATCGGCGCGGTGATGTCGCGGCGCGCGGGCATGGTCGCCGAACGGCGCGTGCTGGTCGGGCTGCAACCTGTTGATGCCAGCGAACCGGTGGTCGCGGGTTCGCATCTTTTCACCGAAGGCGCGGCGCAGGGCACGGCGACGGATCAGGGCTGGATCACCTCGGCCTGCTTCTCGCCGCATGTCGGTTCGGCCATTGGCCTTGGCTACCTGGAAAATGGCGCGGAGCGCATGGGCGAGGTGATCGTCGCCGCAAACCCGCTGCAAGGGCAAAGCGTCGCCATGCGCGTCGTCTCGGCCCATTTCGTCGACCCCGAAGGAGTGCGTCTGCGTGACTGACCTGCAACCGATCTGTGCCCTCGGGGCGCCCACGCCGCGCACTGCCCGCTTCGGGGGGCTGTCGCTGGCCGAGAATTCTGACCTCGCGCTTGCCTCGGTGGCGCTGCGCCGCGGCGGTTCGGCCCCCGCCTTGCCCCTGCCGGGACCGGGCGAATGGGTCGAGGCGGATGGCATTGCCGCGTTCTGGACCGGTCCCGAACAATGGATGGTTGAGGGTCCGGGCCGCGCCGAGACGGATTTTGCCGCCGAGATCGCAACCCGCGCGCCCGGCGCCTCGGTGACCGAACAGACCGACGGCTTCGTGGCCTTCGAGGCCGAGGGGCCCGCCCCCGCCATCGTCCAGCTGCTGGAACGGCTGGTCAATGTCGATGCCGGGCGCTTCGGCCCCGGTTCGGCCACGCGGACCGGCTTTCACCATATGAGCATCTTCGTCATCCGTCGTGCCGAAAACCGGCTTGCGATCCTGGGCATGCGCTCGGCCGCGGGCACGATCTGGCACGGGCTTGCCGAGGCCGCCGAACGACTGGAGGTCGCGGCATGACGAACATCATCGACGGCAAGGCATTTGCCGCTGCGATCCGTGGCCGCGTCGCGGCCCACGTCACCGAGCTTTCTGGTTTGGGAATTGTTCCCGGTCTTGCGGTTGTGCTTGTTGGCGAGGATCCGGCATCGGAGGTTTATGTTCGCAACAAGGGCATCCAGACGCGCGAGGCGGGGATGAACTCGTGGGAGCACAAGCTGCCCGCCGACACCACGCAAGAGGCTCTGATGGCGCAGGTGGCGGCGCTGAATGCCGATCCGGCGGTGCACGGGATCCTGGTGCAGCTGCCGCTGCCCCGCCATCTTGACGCCGAGGCGGTGATCAACGCGATCGAGCCCGGAAAGGATGTCGACGGCTTCCACATCCTGAACGTGGGGCTGCTGGGGACCGGGCAGAAGGCGATGGTTCCCTGCACGCCGCTGGGCTGCCTGATGATGCTGCGCGACCGGCTGGGCGACCTGTCCGGGCTGAACGCGGTCGTGGTCGGGCGCAGCAACATCGTCGGCAAGCCGATGGCGCAACTGCTGCTGGGCGACAGCTGCACGGTGACCATCGCCCACAGCCGGACCAAGAACCTGGCCGAGGTCTGCCGGGGCGCCGACATCCTGGTCGCGGCGGTCGGTCGTCCGAAGATGATCCCCGGCGACTGGATCAAGCCGGGCGCGACGGTGATCGATGTCGGCATCAACCGCATCGACGAGGGCGGCCGCACCCGCCTGGTCGGCGATGTCGATTTCGAGA